>CAOJHH010000036.1 GCA_948436025.1 uncultured Clostridium sp.
TATTAAGAACCCTCCGTCAGTCCTTCGGACTGCCACCTCCCTTGTTAAAGGAGGTTTCTTGTGAGTTCTTCGAAGATTAAAACATATAAAAACATTAAGAAATTATGAATTTTGTCCAAAACATTGAAAAAAATCAATAACAATAGTATAATATAACAAGCAATAAAATACACTATATAAGAAAAAGACAAGTAATAAAAGTGAGGAAAAAGATGGAATATCTATATATCATTCAACAAGCATTAGTATGGATTGTAACGATATTTTGGTTATACCAATTAATTGTTAGTATCTGTTCTTTAGTAAAACTAAAGGATAAACCAATTTTAGAAGAAAAACAAAACCGTTTTATGGCAATTATTCCTGCACATAATGAAGAATCGGTAATAAAAAACTTAGTTGAAAGTTTAAACAAACAAAACTATCCAAAAGAATTATTTGATATTTATGTGATTGCCGATAACTGTACAGATGCTACAGCACAAATTGCAAAAACAGCAGGAGCCATTGTATATGAACGTTTTGATGAAGAAAATAAAACAAAAGGTCATGCACTAAATTGGTTTTTAAATCAAAAAATAGAAGAAGATGCACCATATGATGCGTTTTGTGTTTTCGATGCAGATAACATTGTAGACGAAAACTTTATAAAAAATATGAATAAAAAACTTTGCCAAGGAGAAGATGTGGTGCAAGGTTACCGTGATATAAAAAATCCAACCGATAGTTGGGTATCGGCAGGTTATGCTATTTTTTACTGGACCATGAACCGTTTTTATCATTTAGCAAGATACAATTTAGGTTTATCACCATTAATCAATGGAACTGGATTTATGGTAAAATTTGATGTAGTAAAACCACATGGTTGGGATACCAAAACCTTAACAGAAGATATTGAATTCTCTTTAAAAAGAATTATTGCAGGAAAGAAACTAGGTTGGGCAACCGATGCTATTGTATATGATGAACAACCAGTAGGCTTTAAGCAAAGTTGGTCCCAAAGGTCTAGATGGACAGTAGGACATATACAATGTATCCAAAACTACACCAAAGACTTAGCAGTTGCAACCAAGGAAAAGAAAACACTTATGAACTTTGATGGCTTCCTATATATTATTGGAAGTATTCCAATGTTCGTACTAACCTTAGTATTACTTGCTATTAACTTTATTATGTACTTAGGAAATGGAATTAATACCACAGAACTTGTCATCAATATCCTAAGATACCTAATTCCAACCTTCTTACTACCAATTGGAACTGCAATTTTAATTATGTTATTAGATAAAAAGCCAATTAAACCAATGATAAAAGGACTGATTTGTTACCCACTATTTTTGGGCTCGTGGTTATTAATTAACTTTAAATGCTTATTCAAAAAAGATACCACTTGGGAGAAAATTGAACACGTACGCGATATCAAAATAAACGATGTTGCCTAATACAAATAGAGATATATTTTGCTATATCTCTATTTTATTCTAACGCATAGCCATTTTTTGTAATCGCCAAAGGCGATTACTTAGGTCATTTATGTAGGGGAGAGAAGAAATGGAAAAATTAAAAGAATTTGTGAAACGTAATCAAAACAAAATATTGCTTGTTCTACTTGTGGTAATCATTCTACTACAAGTTCTTCTTCGTATCGAGTATGGTTTTGAGAAGGCATATCTTCATATTGATGAAGGTTATTCATATGGATTAATGAATTACGACAAAATTGATATTATGGACAACGAAGATTTTTATAATACATGGCATAAAAGCGAATATTATAAGGATTATTTATCTATTTCAAGCAAAGAAGCGATGGATCTTACTCCTGTATATGAAAACCAGAAAAATGATGTTCATCCACCATTTTATTATTTGTTATTACGAATTGCTTCTAGTTTTACCATAGGCTCTTTTTCAAAATGGACAGGTATTGTTTTAAATATTGTTATCTTTATTCTAACAAGTATTTTCATATACCTAATTGCCAACCGAATATTCAAAAGCAAAATTTATGCCGTATTTATGGTATTGGTAAATGGTTTCACCTTAGCTTCTATCGATACCACCATCTTTATTCGAATGTACGCACTAAATGCTTTGAATTTGCTAATTATTGCATACTTACATATTAAAAATACAAACAAGGGTAAACTTTCATGTAAAGAGTTAGCGATAATGTCGATTGCCATAATTATTGGTTCTTTAACACATTACTATTACCTTGTGTTCTTGTTTATTTTGTTTATAATGTATCTAATAAAATTTATCAAACAGAAAAACACAAAAAATATCCTTCGCTATGTTAGTATGATAATAATTTCTGCTATCATTTCACTTGCCATTTTCCCATATTCGTTTGTTCATATGTTTATGGGGTATCGAGGAACTGGGACAATTTCTAGTTTGACGAATATAAATCAAATGTGGAATTCCTTTAGAACTTATTGTAACATTCTTTGCGATAATGTCTTTAATGGAATATTACTATTTATGGTATTAGTTAGTGTTGCAGTAGTAGTATATCACTTTATAAAAAATAAGAAACTTAGTATCAAGTTTGAAAATAAAGAATTTTGGTTAATGTTTATTCCTTCTGTTATCTATTTTACAATGGTAGCACTTGTTTCACCATACCAAGAACTTAGGTACATTATGCCAGTATGCCCACTTCTGGTAATTGGAGGATTTTACCTATTAAAAGTACTACTAGAAAAAGTATTTTCAAAGAAAAATACATACTATATTTTATCTGCTATATTTGTGGTTATGCTAATTTTACCAAGTATCATAAAACTAGATATTCCTTTCTATTACTTATACAAAGACAAAAAAGAGATTGTTACAAAAATAGAGCAAGAACAAGATAAGCCAATTTTATACATATTTAACAAAGAACAAAATCGTTTTTTAGATGATTTATATCTATTTACAATAAGTGACCAATCGTATATTATGGATAAAGAAGAGTTTTCCAAAGAAAAACTAAAAGAGATATTTACAAACATCAATTTCAAAAATGGCTTCTTTGTCATCATCAATGAAGGACTTGAACACGAAACCTACTTAAAAGAAATATCAGAAACACTAAATGTAACAGGCTATGAACACATACAAAGAATGAATGCATGTGATATTTATCAAATGGAATAAAAAACATAGAAATGTTTTAAACTTAAGGAGGGCATGTATTTGAAAGATAAAAATAAAAATCTAATCATAAGAAGTGGTTCGGCCGAATTTTTGATATTTGAACAGCAAAAACAGGAAAAAGGAATTGAAGTAAGATTTGAAGATGGTGATTTATGGCTAACACAAAAGGCAATGGGGGAGCTATATAATTGTTCACCAGATAATATTGGGTTACACTTAAAGAATATCTATAACGAATTAGAATTAGATAAAAATTCAACTGCCGAGGATTTCTCGGTAGTTCAAAAAGAAGGCAATAGAGAAGTAAAAAGAAAGATGAAATACTATAATCTAGATGCCATCATATCAGTTGGTTACCGTGTGAATTCCGACCGAGCAATACGGTTTTCGAAGGTGGGCAACAAGCATTTTAAAACAATTCTCAAAAAAAGGATATATCATCGATAAAAAGAGAATGGAAAATGGAATCTTTTTTGACGAAGATTACTATGAAGAATTACTAGCAGAAATTCGAGAAATCCGATTATCAGAAAGAAGATTTTACCAAAAAATAACCGATATTTACGCAACCAGTATCGATTATGACAGAAAATCACCAACCACTATAAAATTCTTCAAAAAAGTACAAAACAAAATGCATTATGCAGTCACACATCAAACAGCAGCCGAAATCATCTACAACCGAGCAGACCACACAAAAGACCACATGAACCTAACAACATGGAAACACTCGCCAGACGGAAAAATCTTAGAAACCGATGTCGTAATTGCCAAAAACTATCTAACCAAAGAAGAAATCGAACAACTAGAACTAATTGTCTCCGCTTTCCTAGACCTAGCAGAAGCAAGAGCCAAAAGAAACATTCCAATGACCATGGAAGACTGGAGCAATCGAATTGATAAATATCTATTAGCAGATGATAGGGACATTCTAAAAGACGCCGGAAAAATATCACATGAAATCGCACAAGATAAGGCACTAAGTGAATTTGAAAAATACAGAGTAAAACAAGATAAGCTATATCAATCAGATTTTGATAAGTTGTTGTTGGAAATGGATAATGAGGAAGAATAATAATTAAAGAGTATGTGAGGAAAGTAATATGTTAAAAAAGATAAAAAACTATTTTAATGATTGGACAAAATTTGAATTAAGTTTTTTGACAATAGGAATATTAATAGCGATAGTCTCTTCGATTATATTTAATGGAACAATAATTGATACATTATATACATCATCTTATTTAGTAACAGCTTTATTAATGTCAAAGGGAAAAGTTGAATGCTATTTTGTAGGTTTTGTAAGTGTATTTTTTTATGGAATAGTATCATTTCAGCAAGCTTATTATGGCGAATTGCTTATTACTATATTTTTGACATTCCCTATAATGATTATAGGAATTATAAGTTGGCTAAGACATCAAGATAAAGAAGATGATGTTGTAATTATTAGTTCTTTATCTAAGAAAGAGATAATACTAGCATTGGCTTCTCAATTAATACTATTTTGGATTTATTATTTTATTTTGAAAATCTTTAAGACAGATTTGTTAATCATTAGTAGTTTATCAGTTGTAACGAGTGTTCTTGCAAGCTATTTTGAAGCAAGAAGAAGTGAATGGAGTTTGTTTTGTTATGTAGCAAATGATATTGTCATTATTACACTTTGGTTGATACCAATCATAAGTGGACAAACAGAATTAATATCTGTACTTGTTGGTCCATTATTGTTATTAGTTAATGACATATATGGTAGTTACAATTGGAGAAAATTAAAAAGACAACAAAAAGAAAAAAATCTAGTTTAGTAAAAAGGAAATATAAAGGAGCAAGTAATGAATATTAGAGTAATTCATGCGAATAAAACGCATAAAGAATTTTTAATATATGCCAACAAATCCATTAATACTATCAATCAAACAGAACAAACGAATGGTTTAGAATGTAATATTGATAAAGACTATTTTTGCGATAAACCAAAGTTTCAATGTCTAATTGCAGAAATAGACAATAAACCAGTGGGCATGCTTTTATATTCATATTTTTATTGGGCAAATGATGGGGAAGTGCTATGGATTTCGCAAATGTTTATTGAAGAAAAATATAGAAAATATGGAGTGTTTTTTAAGTTAATCAAAAAATTAATAGAAGAAAACCAAGATATAAAGATAATGTCTTGTGCAACAGGGGATGAAAACAAAAGAATGCAAAAGATATTAAAATATTATGGTGGACATGAAATAAATTTGAAATTTTATTATAAACATTTAGAGAAGATTGATTGTTAGAGAAAACAATTAATTTTATAAGAAACATGAGATAGAAATTATTTAGCAAAAAATATTGCAAAAAGTACGTTTTCGTGTTAAAATGAATATATAAAAAATACGTTTTCGTGAAAAAAGCAAGCAATTAAAATCTTGTTTTCGTGAAAATCCATGTTGAGGTGAGAAGTTTATGAAAAGAAAAGTGTATGAGAAATTAATGGATTGGAAAAAAAATAGCAATGGAAAAACTGCTATTTTAATAGATGGAGCAAGACGTGTTGGGAAAAGTTATATTGTAGAGAAATTTGCAAAAGAAAATTATAAAAGTTTTATTGTGATAGATTTTAACAAAGTGTCAGATGATGTAAAAAAATTATTTGAATATTATTTAAATGATATGGATAATTTGTTTTTATATTTATCAAATTATTTTAATATAACACTGTATGAACGTGAAAGTCTAATCGTATTCGACGAAGTGCAATTATACCCAAAAGCAAGATCGGCTATCAAATATTTAATAGAAGATGGAAGATATGATTATATAGAAACTGGTTCATTAATGTCAATTAAAAAGAATGTAAAAGACATATTAATCCCTTCTGAAGAGCAACACATTGAAATGCATCCAATGGACTTTGAAGAATTTTTATGGGCTATGGGAAATGATAGTCTTATGCAATTAGTGAAAAAGTGCTATGAGGAAAAAAAGCCACTAGGTCAAGCCATGCATAGAAAAGTAATGGATTACTTTCGACAATATATGATTGTAGGTCGGTATGCCACAAGCAGTAGAAGAATATATAAATACAAAAGATTTTAACAAGGTTGACCAAATTAAAAGAAATATTTTAAATTTGTATCGCCAAGACATAGGGAAACATGCAGAAGGATACCATTTAAAAGTCGAAAGCATTTTTGATGAAATACCAGCCCAACTACAAAAACATGAAAAAAAATTTAGATTAGCTTCTATTAGTAAGGATGCAAGATTTAGAGATTATGAAGATGCTATGTTTTGGCTAAAAGATGCTATGATAATGAATCCTTGTTATAATTCAACACAACCAAGTATAGGATTAAAACTAAATACAGATTTTATGACTTTAAAATGCTATATGGCAGATACGGGGCTTTTAATATCGCATTCTTTTGATGAAAATGGAATTGTAACGGAAGAAATTTATAAAAAAATACTATTCGATAAACTAGAATTTAATGAAGGAATGATAATGGAAAACATGGTAGCACAAATGTTAGTAGCATCTGGGCATAAATTATATTTTTATTCAAACCCTTCAAGAAAAGATATTTCTAGTAGAATGGAAATCGATTTCTTAATTGCAAAATCGAAAATAAGTAGCAAACACAATATTTCTCCAATAGAGGTTAAATCCGGCAAAAATTATACAATTTCATCCCTAAAAAAATTTATTGCAAAATATAAAGAACAATTATACCTTCCTTATGTTCTACATACTGGAGATTTAAAAGAAGAAAATGGAATTGTATATTTACCAATTTATATGACATGTTTGTTATAAATGTCAGTTCCTAAAAAGTTATTTCTCAAATACAAAATAACTTTTTAGATATGGAAAATAGGAACTTTTACAAGCTTACAAGAAATAGAGGATTAAGCTATAGTCTAATAGATTAATCTTTGCTTTCAATAACAATCAAGACCCCGTTCGTTAAATGAATGCAAGCAGTATCCTCTACTATCTCATTACTAACACCTAGGCTTTTTCCAAAGGTTAAGCAAGCATTGTTTAGAGGATATTGAAATCCAGTTAAAGTCAAGCCTTCCACAGAGGAAGTAAGAGGAATTAGGGAAATGTACTTTCCATAAGCCTCTTCTTTTTTTATGGTATGAGACCTATTTACTAAATAAATTCGATTATGGGTGTCGATTATTTCACAAGGAATTTGTGCTTCTAAGGCATTTACTAAAATGTGAATATTAGCAAGCGAATGGTCGAAACGACTGCCAAGAGCCCCTAATATTGTAATATGAGAAGATGCTATGCGAATGGCAAGTTTTAGTGCAATATCCGTATCCGTATAGTCTTTTTCGGGATGATAAGTATGTTTCTCAATTTGCAAATTATTTTGATACTCTTCTAAAACAATATTATCTACCGAATCAAAATCACCAACAATATGATTTGGCATAATATGCAAAGTATGTAGTGCCTCTAAACCTTTATCAACAGCAATAATAATTTGCGGTTTTTGGGTTTCATAAATATCCTTTAATAGGTCAAGATGAATTTCTCCGCCAGATACAATAACAGTATTCATATTTTTATTTTCCTTTCAAAATTTTCTTTCCAATTCATGAATATAATGGTATAATAATTAAAACATAATTGTCAAAACTTAGCAAGACATTATAAGGAGGTTAAAGATGCTTATTAATCATGTACTAGAACCAAAGGCCAAAACAACAGTATACGCATTTGTAGGTCCTTCGGGAACAGGAAAAAGCTACCGAGCAGGACTAGTAGCAAGTGAATATGGAATTAGTTATCTTATTGATGATGGGCTATTTATTAAAGATAATGAAATTATAGCAGGAAATTCTGCTAAAAAAGCACCTACCAAAATTGAAACCGTAAAACAGGCTCTCTTTATTGAAGGTGGCGAAAAAGATGAAGTAATAAAAGCAATTAAAAAACATAA
The DNA here is from genome assembly GCA_948436025.1 of uncultured Clostridium sp. Classification (GTDB taxonomy): domain Bacteria; phylum Bacillota; class Clostridia; order TANB77; family CAG-508; genus RGIG8482. The sequence continues at coordinate 8,100 of CAOJHH010000036.1, forward strand.
ACCAGATAAAATTTTAATTTTAGGAACTTCGGATAATATGGTAAAAAAAATAGCTGCAAGTTTAGAGTTACCAGAAATTTCAAAGTTTATTTACATTACTGATATTGCTACCAAAGAAGAAATGGAAACAGCAAGGCGTATTCGTGTAACAGAAGGAAAACATGTTATACCAGTACCTACTTTTGAATTAAAAAAAGATTTTTCAGGTTACATTTTAGACCCATTACAAATATTTAAATCCAAAGGAAATGGAGCAAAACCATATATTTCAGAAAAATCTATTATAAGACCAACCTTTAGTTACCTAGGAAATTTCACCATTTCTGATAGTGTATTTAGGCAAATTATTCAATACATGGCAAATAAGGCACCAGCAATTTATAAAATTGCCAAAACAAGGGTAGACAAGGACAGCGATGGTCCCTATATTTATTTAGAAGTCATTATTTGCTATGGCTATAACTTAATTACCAGTGTACAAGAATTTAAGCAAAAAGTAAAAAAAGAAATTGAACAACTAACCGCCATGAATGTTCAAAAAATAGATGTTGTCATAAAAGGAATTGAAGTACCAGTAAAAAAGGAGGAATAAAAATGTCATTTATAGTTGCAATTGATGGTCCGGCAGGAACTGGAAAAGGAACGATTGCAAAATTGGTTTCTGAGAAATTTGGATTGTTAAATGTAGATACAGGAGCAATGTTTCGTTGTGTTACACTTGCTATGTTACAACAAAACATTGCCCTTGAGGAAGAAGAAAAAATACAAGCGTTATTAAGCGATATACAAATTGAGTTAAAAGAAGAAAATGGAGAATTGGAGGTTTTTCTAAATGGGGAAGATGTTACCTCTAAAATTCGAACCCCAGAAGTAAATGCTTTTATTTCAGGTGTTTCTTCTTTGAAAATAGTACGTAGTAAATTATTGGAGTTACAAAGAAACTTAGCCAAAGGACAAAATGTTGTTATGGAAGGACGAGATATTGGAACCACTGTATTTCCGAATGCCAATGTAAAAATATACTTAGATGCCTCTTCTGAAGAAAGAGCAAGAAGACGTGTAAGACAAAACGAAGAAAAAGGAATCCATATGTCATATGAAGAAGTTTTAGAAAGTGTAAAAAAGAGAGATAAACTAGATTCAACACGAGAACTTGCACCATTAAAAAAAGCAGAAGATGCCATATATATTGATGGCACCAATATGAGTGTAGAAGAATGTGCGAATGTCGTATATAAGATTATTGAAGAAAAAATGAAAAACCGTTTAGAGGATTGAACTATTTTTTAAGAACCCCCAGTCGCTCCGCGACAGCCCCCTTGTTAAAGGGGCTTTCCTGTGAGTGCTTCGAAGTTTGTATGTAATGAATAAGTACAAATGTGTAAAAAGCATATTAGGAAGATGATATTTATATGAATATATTAAATTTAACAAGCCTTACGGAGCGTTGCAAGACAGCCCCTTTAACAAGGGGGCTGTCAGCGTTAGCTGACTGGGGGTTCTTAAGAAAAATATGTCCATTTAAAGAAATAACAAAGCCAGAAAGGATACAAAAACCATGAAATTATTTTTGAAAAAAATAGCAAGAGCAATTGTAAGAGGAGCTATTTACCTTTATTGTAAAATTGTTCATAGAGCTCAAATTATCGGAAAAGAAAACATACCGAAAGGCGAAAACTTTATCTTTTGTGGAAACCACAGAAACTATCTTGACCCACCACTAATGGTAGCAACCGTTGGTAGGCATATTCGTTTTATGGCAAAAGAAGACCTAAGAAAAAATCCATTTTTTGCTTTCTTAGGAGTGGTATTTGATGGTATCTACGTAAAAAGAGACTCCAAGGACGTAACAGCACTTAAAACCACACTAAAAGCCCTAAAAGAAGGAGAAAGTATTGCACTTTTCCCAGAAGGAACCAGAAATGGACTAGAAAAAGGAGAAAAAGTAAAAGACGGAGCAGCCTTTTTCGCACTAAGAACCAACACAAGAGTTATTCCAGTAGGAATATCAGGTGGACTAAAAAAATTCCAAAAAGTAAAAATTGTATATGGAAAACCACTAGACCTATCAAACTATACTGAAATGTACAAAAACAAGGAAACCGAAAAACAAGCCTTAGAAGAAGTAAGCAAATTAATTATGGATTCCATTATGGAGTTGACAAAATAAGGGAAAAAGTAGTATAATTTACAAGTTATTATTTTTAATAAAGAAATTAAATTGTATAAGAACTCCATACATATGTCGTACTTTGGCATCAAAATTGTACCAAAAAGGCCCCTTTACTTAAGGGGGCTGTCGCCGATAGGCGACTGGGGGTTCTAAAAAGGAGAAATGACACATGAATAACGAAAAAATAAGAAATATTGCAATTATTGCACACGTAGACCATGGAAAAACCACATTAGTAGACGCACTACTAAAACAAAGCCATGTCTTTCGTGAAAATGAACAAGTAGCAGAAAGAGTAATGGATTCCAATGATATTGAAAAAGAAAGAGGAATTACCATTCTTTCTAAAAATACATCTGTTATGTATAAAGACATCAAAATAAATATTGTCGATACACCAGGTCATGCCGATTTTGGTGGAGAAGTAGAAAGGGTATTAAAAACCGTTGATGGTGTTTTATTATTAGTAGATGCTTTTGAAGGACCAATGCCTCAAACAAGAGAAGTATTAAAAAAATCGCTTGCCTTAAACTTAAAACCAATTGTCGTTATTAATAAAATAGACCGTCCAGGAGCAAACCCTGAAAAAGTGGTTGACCAAGTTATCGAACTATTTATTGAACTTGATGCCAATGATGATCAATTAGATTTTCCAGTGGTATATGCATCAGCCAAAAACGGAATTGGTAAAATGAATTTAGAACAAGAAACTACCGATTTAAATTGTTTATTTGAAACCATTATCAATACCATTAATCCACCAGCATGTGACATTGATGGAACAATGCAAATGTTAGTTTCAAACATCGATTATGATGATTATGTAGGAAGAATTGCGGTAGGTAGAGTAGAAAGAGGAACTGTAAAACTAGGAATGCCAGTTTCTATTTGTAAAAAAGATGACAAAATAACCAATGGAAGATTTGCAAAACTATATACTCATGTTGGCTTAAAAAGAGTAGAAGTAGAAGAAGTACAAGCAGGTGACATTATTGCCATTGCAGGAATTCCAGATATTAATATTGGAGAAACTATTTGCGATTACGACCATCCAGAAAAAATTGACTTTGTGGATATTGATGAACCAACAGTATCGATGACTTTTAGTGTAAATAATGGTCCATTTGCCGGAAAAGAAGGGCAATTTATTACTTCAAGACATATTCGTGACCGTTTATTTAAAGAATTAGAAAGAAATGTAAGTCTACGTGTAAAAGAAACTGATTCACCAGATAGTTTTGAAGTTTCTGGGCGTGGAGAACTACATTTATCTGTTTTAATTGAAAACATGAGAAGAGAAGGGTTTGAATTATTAGTATCTCGTCCAAAAGTAATTATAAAAGAAATTGATGGACAAAAATGCGAACCAATTGAGCGTTTAACGGTAAATGTACCAGATGATGCCATAGGAACTGTTATCGAAAAACTAGGACAAAGAAAAGCTGAAATGATTAATATGGAGCCAGCAGAAGATGGACATACCAAAATTGAATTTAAAATCCCAGCAAGAGGATTAATTGGTTATCGAACTGAATTCTTAACGGATACCAAAGGAACTGGTGTTATGAGCCACGTATTTGATTGTTATGAACCATATAAAGGAGAGGTATTATCTCGTGTACGTGGAACCATTGTAGCTTTTGAGCCAGGAAAAGCTGTAACCTATGGATTATACAATGCACAAGATAAAGGCGATTTATTCATAGGAGCGGGAACCGAAGTATATGAAGGAATGATTGTAGGGCTAAACTCAAGAAACGATGATTTAGCAATCAATGTATGCAAAGAAAAACATTTAACCAATACAAGAGCTTCTGGTTCAGATGATGCCCTTCGTTTAGTACCACCAATTCAATTTTCACTAGAAAAAGCGATTGAATTTATTGAAGATGATGAATTAGTAGAAGTAACACCAAAGAGCATTCGTTTAAGGAAGAAAATTTTAAGCAGTAAAGACAGGGAAATTGCTGCAAGAGCAAAAAGGAAATAGAAGCAAACACGAGCCGTATGTATAAGACATTCGGCTCGCTATAGATTATCAAGATAAAATTACCTACTTTTCGGAAAACTCAATACAACATATTACAAACGATATAAAATACAAGAGGTGTATAGAAAATGAATGAAATAGAATTAAAAAAAATTAAAGAAGAAGCATTAAATGAGCATATTCCTATTATTATGGATGATACCTTAAAAGAAATTGCAATATTACTAAAAAATCGTAAATTAAAACATATTCTTGAAATAGGAACAGCAGTAGGGTATTCGGCTATTTGCTTTTCACAGTTTTTAGAAGAAAATGGGAAAATTGATACGATTGAAAGAGAAGAAGAACGAGTACGAAAGGCGAAAGAAAATATTAAAAGGGCAGAAGTGGAAGAAAAAATTCAGATATATTCTGGTGATGCTGTTGAAATCTTACCAACTTTTCAAGGAAAATACGATATGATTTTTATTGATGCCGCAAAAGGAAAATATCCTTTTTTCTTAAGCCAAGCCTTACGTCTATTAGATAAAGATGGAATTATTTTAGCGGATAATGTGCTATATAAAGGCTATGTTATGAGCGATTATAACAAACATAAACAACGTACTGCTGTAAGAAATTTGCGAGAATATTTAAAAGAAGTAAACGAAAATCCAAGTTTAGAAACAAAAATTTTAGAAGTAGGAGATGGGCTTGCAGTAAGCAAAAGAAAAAGCCGATGAAGTTATCTACCTTCATCAGCTTTTTCTTTTGCTTTTGATTTCTTTTCTTGTAAAGTAGGCTTTATTTGTTTACGATATTCTTTTAATGGTATTCCATAAATGTATTCAAAGCATTCTGCATCTGTCATTCGATAAGTATGATAACCATCTGCAAGCTTAGTAGTTAGTGCAAAACGAGGAATTTTACTTAAAGAATTATTCGATAATGTATGTTCGCTTGGTTTGTATCCATATTCTCTTTCCATATTATTAAAACGTTCCATATCATAGGTTCTTATTTGGCATTCAAGCCCTAAACCTTGTTCTTCTGAATAAAAAGAACATTGTAAAGAAGCATATCCAGAAGGTTTTGGACGAGCAATATAATCTTTTCTTTTTTTTGTTTCAAAACCTTGACTTTCATAAAAGCTTTCAATATCTTTTTGAAAATCATTACAATATGGTACTAAATCTTCTTTTGATGATTTTTTGTAAGTGGTAGCGGTACTTAAAGGCAAATAAATATCTTTCCCATTTCTATTAGCACAAATATATGGAGTATTGTTATCAATCCATACATTACGAGCATTTTCTTGAACAGAGATATTAAGTTTCTTACTTTCAAAAGGAATCTCGAAGCAATCGCCATCAATGATACGAAATTCATCTGGACCAGAATCAATATAAATTCCTTCACTATCGATACTTATTTTATTAATTGGATAATTAAGGGATAATAAAAAAACTTTAATTGCATAATCATCCATTATTTCAACTGCTTGAAAATCGTCTTTTTGAAATAAGTCAATAAATTTTCGGATTACTTTTTCATAATGCGAAAAAGGAGACTTAAATCTACCAGCCATACCAAAATCTAAATGGGGATACTTTTCATATAAAAAACCATATAAATCTGTTTGTAACTGAATAAAATCATCTAATGAAGATTCGTGTATATTATATTGTAACTGATAATCATTAGGGTCAATAATTAAATTGGAAAGTCTCGTTAATGTAGCACACTTTCTTTCAAATTGCTTAAAAATTGGTTCATCATCATTCCATTTCATTAATCTATTTTTTACTTTTTCATCAATTAGCATAATATCACCTCTTTTACTCATACCTCCATTATATCATATATCCACATAAAAAGCTAGCAATGCAGGATTCTGCATTGCTAGCGTAAGTTTATTAAAACAAATTCAAATATCGAATACTAGATAATACCGTATCAACAGCAAGAAGAACAAAGGCGATGTTAATAACGATAATTTGTACATGAGCAGGTATTTTCTTTATAACTTTTTTCACAATCTTTTCAATAAATGGATGGACAAAATGGATGAAAATAAGAGCAATAATCCCCCACGCAAAAGAGAAGAAGAGACTAATTCGTCCATTTAGGTTCATAAAATCATTTGTGTAATCCCACCAACGGTCGGCAAATAAGGCATCTAATGCAAAACCTGCTACATATTCAAAAACAGAAAATACAATTACAGAGTAGAAAAACAGTTTTAATGGTTTTGACTTATATTTTCTCAAAATACTAATTAATATAATGGCTCCCCAACCATAAATAGGGCAAAGAGGTCCATACAAAAATCCTCTTTTTACAAAATGCCCCAAGGTTTCAAATGCATACACAGTTTCTAATAACCAACCAATAATAGCATAAATCAAAAAGTATAATAAAAGATAACGTATGCTCACTAAATAAGTATCTTTTTTATCAATTTTCTCCATTAAAAAATCCTCCATAAAATATAGGTAAATCATATCAAATTTGTAGAGGATTGTAAATTATTTTTCAAATATGAGTTAAATAATCTGGGGAAAAATAGAAAGAAAATTTTAAGAAAAATAT
>CAOJHH010000037.1 GCA_948436025.1 uncultured Clostridium sp.
TACTGTATCAATGATTTTGACTTCTTTTAAACCAGTCAATTCACGGATTTAGGTTTTATATTAGATGAACATAAATAGCTAAAAATTTTTGTTTATCATCTAAAAGAGGGGAAAATTTGGACTCGGCGTTTTGGTAAATTGTTTTGTTCCCCTCTTTTTATTTGACACCAATTCTCTCCTTAATTGCTTCAAATTTCGCTTCTCCAATTCCTGGTACATTTTTTAGGTCTTCTATGGCTTCAAATTTTCCGGTTTTCTTCTCGGTATTGAATAATTTTTTCGGCTGTTGCTTCTCCAATTCCTTGTAAGGTTTGTAGTTCTTCTTTTGTGGCTTTGTTTAGATTTATAGTTTGTGTTTGGCTTTGTACCTGATTGGTTTTCGTTGTTACGTCTTCTTTTATTCCACTTTCTTCGGTTATGTATTCTCCTTTGGTTTCTCCTTTTTTGGGTATGATAATTTTTTGTCCATCTTCTACTGGATAGGCAAGGTTAATATCGGTTAAGTCTGCTTCTTCTTTTAATCCTCCTGCTTTTTCGATAATGTCTGCAATTCTTGCTCCTTCTATTGTTTTTATAATTCCCGGTGTTTTTATTTCTCCTGCAATATGTACAATAATTTGCTCTTCTGGAGTTTGGATTTCTTTTGTGGTTTCTTGTACTATATTTTCTTCTTTGCTGATTATGATTTCCTCTTCTTTATGATATACATTTTTATAAAAGTAATATCCAATAATTGATACAACAGCTATGATAATAGCGATTCCAATCATGATTTGTTTTTGTTCAAAATATTTCATGCTTTTCTCCTTTCATTTTTCTTTTTTTATTTTGGGAATAGAGTTGAAATTTAAACCAATTTAAGGTAAGATAATATAGACTTTTTTTAAGGATGGTGTATGATGAACCGAAAAAATCTAATTACTTTGATTACTTTGATTACTTTGATTTTAATAATAATTCCTATCTTCTTGCCTGTTTCTTTTAGTTTTGCTTCCACAGAAGATGTTTATGTAGATGCCCCTGTTGCTCTTCTTATGGATTCGGCTTCTGGTAAAATTTTGTATGAAAGAAATGCTAGGGAAAAAAGGTTCCCTGCAAGTACCACAAAAATAATGACTGCTATTTTGGCTTTGGAAAATCGTAAACTTACCGATACCGCTACGGTTAGTGAAAATGCTGTTTCTACAGTTCCTTATAGCTATACCATCGCAAATTTACAAATTGGAGAAGTTCTTAATTATGAGCAATTATTACTTGCGTTAATGCTCCCTTCAGCAAACGATGCAGCTACTGTAATCGCAGAGGATATTGGTGGTTCGGTTGAGGGATTTGCCAATATGATGAATACAAAGGCTCGTGAAATTGGTTGTGAAAATACCAATTTTGTAAATGCCAATGGAATACATCACGAAAATCATTATACAACTGCATATGATTTGGCTTTGATTGGTCAGTATGCTATGAAAAATGAACCATTCCGTAAGATTGTTTCTAGTGTCAAATATAGCTTACCTACTACTGAAAAATATGATAAAGAGGATCGTATTTTTACCAATAATAACCGTTTAATAAACTCAAATAGTAGTAATTATTATCAATATGCTACTGGTATTAAGACGGGGTATACAGACCCTGCACGGAAATTGTATTGTGGCTAGTGCTAAAAAGAATGATATGGAGTTAATTTGTGTTATTTTGGGGGCTGGTAGTGATGTAACAACGACTACAAATAAGTTTGATGATTGTATTTCTTTGTTTGATTATGGATTTAAAGAATACCAATATGAAACATTATGTCATGCCAATGATGTGTTTAAAGTGATATCGCCAAAATATGCTTCAAAGGATACTTTAGAATTACCAGTTTTGTATGAAAATGATATTCGTGCTTTTGTAAAAACAGAGGATTTAGAAACTGGCTTTTCTCCTAATGTGGAGTTAGATGAGAATATTAAAGCTCCTATTCGCAAGGGAAGCGTTGTTGGTAAAATTTCTTACACAATTGATGATACTAACTATACTACAAATTTAATTGCAAGTCAAGATATTTCGTCAAACTCTTTGCTTCCAATTGCTTTTAAAATTATATTGGTGATTGCTGCTCTTTTGGTGTTAAAGTGTTTGGTCAATCTTTTAGGTGGTGGAAAAAAGAAGGGAAAACGAAAAAAAGGAAAACATTCAAAATCGCAAAAATCAAAAAAGAAGAAACGTAATTCTCGTAGTAATGCTAATTTTTCTTTGTATCATTTTGATTATTAGAGAACCCCCAGTCGTTCTTCGAACGACAGCCCCCTTAAGTAAAGGGGCCTTTTTGTTACTCTTTTAAACTAGCAGTATAATTTTAAAGAGTTGCAAAAAGGCCTTTTTTATTTTTATTGATTTCTTTTGTATAATTCTTCTAAGTTATAATTTTGTCTTTCTTTTTCGGTAAAGATGTGGACTACTACATCTCCGTAATCCATTAAGATCCATTCGGTGTTGTAACCTTCTATTTTATTTGGGTAAATGTCTTGTTTTTTTAGTTCTACTTCTACATTGTCTGCTAGGGCTTTTATATGGGTATTTGATGTTCCGCTTGCTAGGATAAAATAGTCGGCTAGTGTACTTTGTTCTTTAATGTCTAGTGTGTTTAAATCAATTGCTTTTTTGTCTTCTAATAACTTTATAATTTTATTTACGAATTCCATAATTTTCTCTCCTTTCCTGTTGTATAAATAAATCTATGTCTACCTGCTTTCAATAATGAAAATTTAATTATCTTTATGTTTTCTTTTTCTTATTATTTATAGTCTTTTCCTAATGTAATCGTATAGTCTACTTGTGAATTGTTGTATTTTTTACTGATGGTGCCTGCTTTTAGGTCTTGTTTTAATTTTTTTGATATTTTGTCTTCTTGATTACTTCGGTTGATAATAGTGGTTTTTGCGGTTGTTTTGGTATTGCCCTTTTTTACAATCTCGTATCCTTTTTGTTCTAATCTTTCTACTGCTTTTGTTAGATTTTTTTCGTTTCCACTTCCATTTAGTAATTCAATTTTTATTTTGGCTTCTTCCTTACTAGAAGTGCCTGTAATCGTATTTCCTATGGTGTTTGTATTGGTTTGGTTTTCGTCTTCTTCTACTTCTCTTTCTTCTACAAATAGTTCTTTTACCAAGGCTTTGATTTGTTTTACATTTGGTGTGTATATCCATACTTTGTTTGCAAGTTCTGCTTCTCCTGGTAAGGTTGCGGTTTTTAAGTCTTCTGGGTTAAAGTTAACAGCATAAGGAAGATAGTCTTTTACGGTGTCGAATGTCATATTGGTGGTAATATTTTTAAACCCAATTTCTGCAATTTGTATTAATTTAAATAGGTTTTCTGGTCTTACGGTTTGTTTCATTACTTGGGTAATGAATTCTCTTTGGGTTCTCATTCTTCCAATATCATTGTCCCCGTATTCGGCTGGATACGTACTTAGGTCATTGCTGTGCCTGAAACGTACAAGTCCTTCTGCTTGTTTTCCGTCTAGTTTTTGTACTCCTGCTTTTAAATGAATGTATAGGTCTTGGGTTGGGTCATCATAGTCCATATCGATTGGTACATCAAAGGTAACTCCCCCTAAGGCATCTACTAATTGTACTAGGGCTTTTGTGTCGATGACTAGGTAATTGTCGATTTCTAGTTCGGTAAGGTTTTCGATGTGTTCTACCATTCCTTCGATGTTTTCGCCGTTTCGATAAACGGCATTAATTTTATAGCTTGCTGAGGCTTTGGTTTTGTCTTTTCCTACATAGGTGTCTCTTGGAATGGATAAAATAGAAGCTTTTTGTGTTTTTGGGTTATAGGAGCATACCATAATGGTATCGGCTAGTTTATATTCCTCTTCTCCGCTAATTCCTACTAACATAAAATGAATTGGGTCTAGGTCTTTTAGGGTATTTTCGTCATGCCCTAATGCCGTTGCCATGAAGCCTTGTAATCCACCACCGTTTTTGGATACGCGGTAAGCGAAATAACAACCATAGGAAATGCCTGCAAGAATTAATAAAATCACAAGGATTTTAAAGATTTTCCATGCTACGCTCTTTTTTCTTCTTTCTTTCTTTTCTTGCTTTCTTCTTCTTTTTTCTTCTTTTTTATCTTGACGTTTTTGCCCTTTTAATTCTCTTTTATTTCTTGGTCTCTGATTTTGCTTTTCTCTCATTTCCCCGGTTTCCCTCTTCGTTCTTGATTTTCTTCCTTGCGCACTCGTTTCCTCCTGCCCTTCTTGTCTTCTACTTATTTTTCCACTTTGTTTCGTAATATATGCATCGTTTTCTATATTTTTTCTCGTTTTTTTATTTTGCGGAGCATTGTGGATATCGTTCTCTACCATTTTTTTAGTTGTTCTTCTGTTTTGTGAGTTAGTATAGTCGTCATTTTCTCTGATTCTTTTTGCTGTTTTTCTAGTTGGTGAATTCGTTTCTACCTTTTTTTTTGTTGTTTTTCTAGCTTGTGGGTCAATATGGGGATCTGTTCTGGTTTTTCTTTTATTTTGTGAGTCGCTGCGGGCATCGACCCCTACTTTTTTTTGAGGTTGTTTTTGGGTTGCTTTTTGCACTTGCATGGTCATTTCTTCAATTCTTTTTGCCCCTCTTTTTGTCCTTGTTGCTCTAGCAGGTGAACTAAAAAAATCCATATCTTCGTCTCTTCTTGTTACTTTTTGTCTATTATTTGGTTTATTTCCTTCTTCTGTTCCTTCTTTTTTCATGGTTTCACTCCCTATTCCTTCTTGTACTTTTTTAGTATAGCAAATATCCTACAAAATATCAACTCATCCGACAAGAAAAACAAAATCTTCATTTTATCTTAAGTTTTTCTTTTCCTCTATTCCGTGATATTTTGCGTTTTTATTCCGTGAGTTTTAATATCAATTTAAGAACCCTCAAGCAGGCGTGAGCATGACTGGGGGTTCTCATTTGTTTTATTAGAAGAATAGAATTAATATAAAATTGTAGTTGTATAAGAATTTGGTAATAAGGGTATGGTCAATTTGTTCTAGAATGGTGGTTTGTCCTACCATTGGTAGGATGACACTTGCTAGAGCTAGGATGGCGTATAGGATTACCAGTCCTCTTAAAATACCGTATAGGAGTCCTCCAATTTCGTTAAATTGTTTGACGATTGGTAGTTCGGATAGGGTTTCTAGTAGTACTTTGGCAAATAGTAGTAGTAATCTGGTTACTGTGAATATCACTAGCATGGTGATGATTTGGATGATGCTTGTGGTTAGGTTTTTGGCTACCATTTCGGCTACATTGTCTTTTGCTTGTTTTACAGTGGTTTCGATTCCGTCGTTTATGTAGTTTACTACCATTCCGGGTAATTCGGTTTGTTCTTTTTCTAGTTTTTGTCCTTCTTCTATATTGGTTCCGGATAGTTTTTCGTAGATGGTGGCTTCGATTTTATCATCCCATGTGGTGTTTTGGATGATGAGATTTGCTACCGGTTTGTATAAAATTAGGGTGATTAAAATAGCGATGATAAAGGCTACAATTTTGAAAATAACGCCGATTAGGCCTTGTTTGTAGCCAAGAAATATGCTAAGTGCTAAAATAGCAATGACTGCTATATCGAAAAATACGAACATTGTGTTTCTCCTTTCGTTTTCAATCTCTAATTAACAAAGTAAAAGTCCCCTTTACTTAAGGGGCTGTCGCCGACAGGCGACTGGGGATTCTACAAATTTACCACATCAATTCGGTCTTTGTATAGAATTCCTGCGATTTTGTCTCCTAATAAGAGGTCTTTTACTTCTTTTCCTGAGGTGTATTTTCTGGTTAGCCATCCATTGGTGGTGATAAATTGAATTTCGCTTCCTAGGTTTAGGGCTATGTTGTTTCCGTGCGTTTTTATGTCTTTTACGGTTCCTTCGGCGATGTATAGGTTTTCTTTTTCGGTAGTGATGCTTTTTATGGTTACTTGGGTGTTGCTGTTTAGAAATCCTCCGTTTTTTTCGATGGTGTACATAGCGTATCCGTCTAGTTTGACGCTGGCAAAGGTGACGTTTTCTCCGCTAAAGGATATAATTTGTTCATTTTGGTCTTGGTAAATACTTCTAATTTCGTTGTCATACATGCAGGCTAAGTGGTTTTTCCCTTCGTATTCGACGTTTTTTATGAGTTGGTCTCCTGTTACTTGGTAGGTTTCGATTACGGAATTGGTTGGGTCGGTTTGTGCTTTTTCAATGGAGATAATTTTGACACTGGATTGAATGAGGGTTCCACTGGTGTTTATTTCTGCAATGGCAAGTTGCCTATTGTCTCTTGATATGCTGCAATCGATACAGGTAGTCTTGGATAGGTAGGTTTTAAAGATTTCTTTTCCGTGAGGCGTTATAGACAATTACGATGTTTTTGTAACTTCCTCCTGTTACGATAACAGATACATATCCATTTCGGTTGACATTGATTTTTTGTATTTGTCCTTCGATTTCTTTTTGCCAAGAAATACTGCCACTTTCGATTTGATATAGGTTTTGTCCATTTTTTTGCCCTACCATAAGATAACGTCCATTTGAAGCATATAAAGCATCGCTTACGCCTACTTCGATTTCATATTCTTTTTTTCCGAGAGGCAGTATAAATGCTCATTTGGTGTTTATCTAGTACCGTAATATATTGGTCAAAAGCATATACACTTGGGTTTTCTAAATCGGTAATGTCAATACGGCTTGCATTATTTTCGGTGATTTCTTTTCTAAAAATATAACGGTCAAAAAAGGTTCTTACATTTCGGTTTCCAATATAAAATCCAATGGATAATATGATAAAGCTTGCTACTGCAATACTAATTCCAATTGCAATTTTTTTCTTTGTTTCAATATTCCATGTGATTTGCATTTTCTCCTCCCTTCTTCTTTTGTTATATCAGTTTTTGTGCTTTTTTTCAAGTTTTTTTGCTTTTTTTTAAGATTAAAATCATTTGCAATAGTCCTAACATTCCGCAAATGGGGTAAAGTAGGTTTACGAGGGTGGTAAATCCGATTTTTGAGACGAAGAAGGCGACGGCACATAGGAGGATTACTTTTGTTTTGTATTGTTTTTTGTTTTGTTGGTATTTTTCTAAGAAGCCATAACCTGCTGATATGGCTGAGGTGTAGATGGAAGCTAGTATTATTACTCCGTATAGAATTTGGTAGGTTTTGTTCATTTTTCCTGCTACGTAAACAATTGGGAGTTCGATTTTGTTTATATCGATATCGATGGTTTGGATGAGTGCGAAAACGCATAGGGCGATTAGGCTAAGTAGGATACTGCATATTACGGATATGGTTGTTATTTGTGTTTTTTTCTTAATGCATTTGGCAAGGGATAGTAGCATTGGGATTAGGACAATACTATTGTAACTTGTGTAGATAATGGCTTTTAGGATAGCCTGTATCATGGTGGTTTGGGGTACAAAATGGTGTGGCATGGATATGATGTTTTGGTAGGTTAGTAGTAGAATGGATAAAATAAGAATGGGTACTAGTAGGGTGTTTACTTTCATGAGTGTTTCGATGTTTCCCATGAATATTTTATAGCATAATAGGACAATAATTCCGGTTCCAATGTAAGTGGGGATTTGCCATTCTTGTAAGAAGTAGGCACTAAATCCAGCTATCATTATATAAAAGGAAATTAGTAGAAAGATGTTCATAATGATTTGAATAACACTTTTTATTTTATCGTTTACTCGAAAGCTTTCGATGAATTGTTCATAGTTTTCGAGTTTTTCTTGTTTGCTCATGGTAAATATTTTGTAGATAAGAATTCCCATTAGTGTAGAGGACAGAAAAATTCCTATGATGCCTGCGGTTTGGTATTTCCCGAAGAATAGGTAAATTTCTTGCCCGGAGGCAAACCCTGCTCCAATAATGGTGCCGATAATAACAAAAATGATTTTTGCTGTTTGTTTCATGTAAAACCTCCCATAGTTTATCTTATGAGAGGTTTTTCCAAATTATTAATTATCTTTTCTTTTTTCGGAAATGCCATATTACCATTCCCAATATAAGGATGCTAAGTGGGTATAGGATAAGGATACTGCGAATAAGGTAATGTCCGGTAAGGCTTGGCGTGTATTGTACGCTTCCTATGTTTTTTCGTATGGATATTCCTTCTTCTTTTTTAGTGAGTTCAGCAAGGGTATTTAGGAAGTAGTCTTTGTTGTTGTAAAATTCGATTGGAGATACTTGTGTGTTTTGTAGGGTAATGGGGTAGTCGGCTAAAAAGAAGTTGTTGGATATGGCATATAGGACTGCATTTTCCTCTTCGGATATTTTCTTTTCTAGGCTTACTCCTAATACGAATTTTTCCTCTTCATCTGAGTTTATTTTTCCGGCTTGTAGTGTTTTCGATTTCGGTTCGGAAAAGGGCTTTATTCGAAGTGGTCAGAATGATTTGTGGTGTGATGTTTCTTTGTTCTAGTTCTTCATCGCTAAGTAGACTTATTTTGGTGGCATTGATTAGTAAAATTCCACCATCTCTTGCAATGTTTTTGGTAGCATTGGTGGTAGCGATGTTTGGAATAATATAGTTTGGTGATTGTAGTGCCATTTTGTCGATGTCTTGTTCTAAAATAATGCCACTTTCGATGGTAAGCCCGAATTGGTCTAGTAGTTTTTGGAAGTTGGGAAAGGCTTCTTTGGTAAATAATGGGTCACTTAAATACAGTAGGTTTCCTCCTTTTTTGATGTATTCTTCTAGCATGGTTACCTCCCCAGTAAAAAGGTCTTTTTGAGGGCTTTGTAGGATGATGACATCGGTTTCTTCGGGTATGTTTTTGCTAACTAGTAGGTCTAGGTTATGAATTTCGTAGTTTTCATTTTGTAGGTAACGTTCTAGTAAGGTTTGTTCTTGTTGTAAGTTATATTCTCCATGTCCCGTTAGGAAGAATAGATGTGTTTTTTCTTTACTTGTTACATTGATAATGGCATTGGTTATTTTTTCTTCAGAAATATCGATTTGTTCGTTCGTTACATAGTCGTAAGTATATAACTCTTCTAGTTCTATTTTTTGTTTTTGTTCTTTGGTTTCCACAAAAATGCATTGTGTTTCGTTGGTTATGTCATATTTTTCTTTTAGGTCTGCCTTTTGACTTATGTCTTCTATGGTTTCTAGTTTGATATGTTCATTGGTTTTGGTGTATTGTTTTACTAAGTCTTTTAGGGAAGATTCTTCTCCTAAGCCTACAATATAGATTGTTACATCGGTTTGTAGGTTTTGTATTTTTTGTTTTGAGGTATCGGATAGGGTAAATAGTTTAGTTTTGGTCATATCCATATCTGGTATGCCGATTTTTCGTAAAGTAAGGTTGGTGGCAAAGAATAGTAAAATCACAATGCTAACAATAATAAGGGTTATGGTGTTGTTTGTTTTAATGCTTTTTCTCTTTTGTAACGCTACTATGGTAAAGAATACGAATACAAAAGTAAAGCTAATATAATTATAGATTTCCGTAAGAGAAATCAGTCCTGCCGGAAATTTTTCAAATAGATTGATTAAGGATAGTGGCAAGAATATGTCGCTAAAGTTTGGTAAAAACCAAGTAATGATAAAAAAGGCAATCGTGATAACTCCTGCTACAATTTGGTTTTCGGTTATGCTTGAGGCAAACATACCGAGTGAAATATATGCCATACTTAATAGGAAAAATCCAAGTAGGGTAATGAAAATAGTTGGTAGGTATAGGTTTCCCAAAAAGCTTAGTAGGATTAAATAAAAAATGGTAGCGATTTCAGAAAGGGCAATGACGAAAATGGCAGATATTAGTTTTCCTAGTACAATGCTTATGGTGCTAATTGGTGCGGTATATAGTAAGTTTTCAGTTCCTAGTTTTCGTTCTTCTGCAAACATACGCATGGTTAGAATTGGTGCGAGGAAGGTTAATATGGTACTAACCGAATAGAACATGTTTTCAAATTGCAAGCTTCCATAGCTTATCACATCTAAGTAGAAAAATAGGCTTGTCATTGCTAGAAATAGCCCAATAAATACATATCCTATTGGGGATAAAAAATAGGTTTTGATTTCTTTTTTGATAATAGCCCACATGGTTTAGTTTTCCTCCTCTTCTTTTTGGGTGATTAGTTCCATAAATGCCTCTTCTAGGGTGATTTCTGATTTTTTTAATTCAAATATGGTCATTTGTTCTTTGGCGTACTTAGAAAATAGTTCTTTTCGAATGTCTACGTCTTTTTTGGTTTTTATAAGGTATTCTTTGGTACCGTCTTGGTTGTCTTTTACGAATTCTATGTTTTTTGTTCCAGAAATGGTTTTGGCAATTTTCTCTATTTTTTCTTTTTCTCCTTCCACGGTTAGTTTGAGGATGGTTTCTTTTTTTACTTTGTTTTCTAAGTTTTGTGGGGTATCGATAGTAACTAGTTTTCCTTGGTTTAGTATGATTACTTTTTTACATAGCTTGCTAATTTCGGATAAGATATGGGAGCTTAAAAGAATGGTGTGGCTTGTTCCTAAGTTTCGGATAACTTCTCGAATTTCGCTAATTTGTTTTGGGTCAAGTCCTATGGTTGGTTCATCTAAAATAAGGATGTTTGGGTTGGAAACAAGGGCTCCTGCTAGGCTTACTCGTTGTTTGTAGCCTCCTGATAAGTTTCGGATTAGTTTGTTTTGTACATCTTTTAAATTGGTTTTGGTAATGGCTTTTTCGATGTTTTCTTTCCTTTCTTTTGCTGGTACTTTCTTTAATTCTGCCATAAAGCCTATGAATTCTTTTACGGTTAGGTCTTTATATAGGGGGGTCCCTTCTTTCATGTACCCAATTTGTGCTTTTGCATGTTTTGGGTCTTTTAATAAATCATATCCACCAATTTGGATTTCTCCTTGGTTTGGTTCGATAACACCTGTTAATAGGTTCATGGTAGTGCTTTTTCCTGCACCGTTCGGACCTAGTAGTCCTACGATTTCTCCTTTCTTTATCTGAAAGCATAGGTCATTTACTGCGGTTTTATCTGCATAGGTTTTGGTTACATGATTCACTTTTATCAATTTTTGGTTCCTCCTTTTTTTGTTTTCATACTATCATTTCTTTTTTCCAATTTCAATTCTTTTTTGTGAGTTCACAAAAAATTTACATTCTTACGGCTGTCTGGTTTTGACGTTTTTTGTCTTTTCTCATATTTGGTGTTTTTGGGGAATATACATTAATAACTTAGGAGGAGGAGAATTACATGATTGCCTTATTTTTTCTTGCTTTTTTTCTAATTTTTGTATCAGAACTTGGGGATAAGACACAACTTTTGGTGTTATCGTTTTCTTCTAAATTAAAAAGTTATTGTATTTTACTTGGGGTAGCTTTGGGCTCCTTTTTTAGCCATGGTGTTGCTATTTTATTTGGTGGGGCTCTTGGAAATCTTCATAATCCCGTAATTCATACTCTATTACAATTTGTTACCTATCTTTCTTTCGTGTTTTTTGGTCTTTTGACTTTGCTAAAAAAAGAAGCCCCAGAAGATACCCCCTCTTCTGAGCTTGGCTTTTTACATAAACTTTCTCATTTGCCTCTTGGCTATATTTTAATTATTGCTAGTAGCATTGCAGTAGGAGAGTTTGGCGATAAGACCTTTCTCGCTTCTCTTGGTCTTGGAATTAGTTACCCGAATGCGAAGTTATGGCTAGTGCTTGGTGCTATTTTGGGAATGGTAGTAAGTGATGGAATTGCCATTTTATTTGGGAAATGGCTATCCCACAAATTTTCCGAAAACACCATGAAGATATTATCTGGTGGGTTGTTTTTGCTTTTTCGGCATGGCTCGGGTTTGTATCATTTTTTATGGGGCTGTAACATAGTTAGTCTACAAATTTGCAAATTTGGGTGTTTCATTGTATAATAGTGGAAATTAAGTTTAAAGGAGATTAACATGACTAGTAAACAAAGAGCGTATTTACGAGGACTGGCAAATCCGTTGACTGCTATTTTGCAGGTTGGGAAAAATGGGTTGAATGATAATTTAATAAAACAAGTAAAGGATGCTTTAGAGGCTCGTGAGCTGATTAAGTTGTCGGTTTTGGAAACGGCACCTGAGGATAATCGTACTATTGCTGAAACGCTTGCTTCTGCTACGAATTCTGTTTTGGTACAAGTGGTTGGCAATAAGATTACCTTATATCGTGCAAAAAAGAAAAATCCAAAAATCCAGTTACCAGAAGGAAGATAGCGTATGATATATCGAAATAGAGAAAAAATGAAACAAATTTCTTTAACGAAAACGAATTATGCGGTGTTAATTGATTTTGATAAAACGATGACGACAATGGATAGTAATGATTCTTGGACAGTGATTCAAAATCCGAATTTTTTAAATCCGAATTTATCGATAAGGTCCAATAAACTTGCTAAAGAATATTGTCCAATTGAAATGGATTACCATATGCCAAAGGAAGAAAAATTTTCCCATATGGTGGATTGGTATACACAGGTTTTGGATTTGTATTATGAGTATGGCTTAACAGAGGATACATTGATTTCTTGCGTAAAATCTGGTAATCTAACTTTGCGTAGTGGTTTAACGGATTTCTTGTTTTCTTTGTACCAAGCTCATGTGCCTGTTGTTATTTTATCGGCTGGTATTGGGAATGTGATTAGGGAAGTTTTGGCTCTACATGATTGTTTGTATGATAATATCTACATTATGAGTAATTTTCTTACTTTTGAAAAGAATCAACTTTTGCCATTTTCTAACCCTATTATTCATACTTGCAATAAAACCCTATCCACTTTACCTTCTACGGTTACACAAAAACTAAACCAAAAAGAATATTTTCTGCTATTCGGTGATTTTATTGAGGACATTCACATGGTACCAAAAGAAGATTTACGAAAAACTCTAAGTTTTGGTTTTTTAGAAAAAAAGGTAACAGAGAATTTAAGACAATATCAAAATGCCTTTGACATTGTCTTAACCGATAACACCTCTTTTTATGAGGTGCAAGATATACTTCATTCCCTTACGGAAAACGAGGATTCGAAAAATATCTAATCCTCGTCTTTTTTTATGTTATGGTATATAAAATTCTAATGATTCTTTAAGGCTTGTTGATTTTACAATGTCATTTTCTGCTTTTTTTATACTTCTTAGTTTTTCTAGTTTGTTTTTAACTTCTTCTTTTGACAAACCTATCATACTTCTGCTATTATTTATTCCTCGCATTTTAGAATAATTTTCACCTGGTTCATCAATAAATTTTATCAATGTTACAAATAATAAAAAAGCAATAAGTAAAATATTAATAGCTATCAAAATTCTCGAAATGATATCTATTGATTTTCTCGTTAATACAAATATTATACTTGAAAGAACCAAAATAAATGGTCCTACATATATTATAAACATAATTAATGGTAGCACCATCAGTAGCATAAAATCTACATATAATGTTACAAACATTATTATTTCCCCCTATAATTTGTCGCTGAGTTGCTATTTATTATATTCAACACATTTTTCTTCTAATAATTTAAAATTACAGCATCTTGATTTTATATTTTGTGGTAATTTTCCGTTATTATATAATTGATATAGCTTAAAAGATTTGTTTTTTACTTGATAATAATTTGCGTTAAGCCAATCTAATTGTTCTCTTAATAACTTTTGATATTTCAATTCTGCAATTGTTAAAGCTTCTTTGTTTAAGTCTACTAAAGAGTAATTGCTTTCGTTTACTGGTATCATATTATTGAAATTAACAGCTCCTAATTCGCCATCTTTAATTTTGAAAAAGTCAACAGTATTTTTCATATTTTTGTGTTTAGGTTTTGGACTTGATAATGGTGCAAAATACTCACAAGTATCTATTTGAAATAATATTCCTATAAAAGGTCTTAATACTTTTTCATTTTTATTATAAGCAACCTTATTATCATATTTTCTTAAATAATCACAATAATCCGAATTCACTCTAACAATTTTTAAATTTATAATCATCGCAAATTACCTCCCTAGCATTTCAATTATACATTAGATATTATAAAAATACAATATATGCAAAAGGATTAGAGTTTTACCTCTAATCCCCCTTTTTTAAGTTCCAATTTAATGGCTGGAAACACCGCTTTTTCAAATTCCAATTTAATGGCTGGATTCACCGCTTTTTTAAGTTCCAACTTTACGGCTGGATTCACCAACT
>CAOJHH010000038.1 GCA_948436025.1 uncultured Clostridium sp.
ACTACTGTATCAATGATTTTGACTTCTTTTAAACCAGTCAATTCACGGATTTAGGGATTATATACCATTTTACATAAAATTGCAATTCTCTTATTATTTTTTTTTGAAAAATGTCTTGTTTTTTTTTGCATAGTGTGTTAAACTAATTGGTAGACAATTTATTAAGGTTATTAGGAGGTGCTAGAAAGAATGGCAAAATGTGTAATTTGTGATAAATCCGTTGCTCACGGAAACCAATTAAGTATAACTCGTTCTCACATTAGTAAAAGAACAACGAGAACATTTAAACCAAATATTCGTACAGTAAAAGCAATTGTTGATGGACAACCAAAAAGAATTACCGTATGTGCTAAATGTTTACGTGCTGGAAAAGTAAAAAGAGCTTAAGGATAGATTAAATGACCTAAGTTATCGCCTTTGGCGATTACAAAGAATGGCTATGCGTTAGCATTAAAAAAGTAGGTAAACACCTACTTTTTTGTTTGGTTTATGTATCACTAATCTTTTATTCCAAAGATAAGTTTTACAAATCCCCTTAAGAATTTTGGTACCTTTTTTACAACAATTTGCATCTATTCCACTCTCCTTTTCTAATTTAACACGCGAGCCAAACAAGCCCTAATATTAAGACTGCTGCTCCTATTAGGAATAACCATCCTGTTACTGGAAGTAATAGTACTAATAAAATGCCTAAACCTAACCCAATCAAACATACTCCACATGTCTTTTTTAGTATTCCGAACATAATACCTTACCTCCTATCTTTATTATATTATATTAAATTTACGAAAAAAGGTGATTCTATGAAAAAATTAAATCTTACTCAAGCAAAAGAATTAGTAGAAACATTAAAAACTTCCTACCCTGATGCCACTTGCTCTTTGGATTTTTCCACTCCTTTTGAAATGGTCGTTTCTGTTATGTTATCTGCACAGTGTACCGATGAAAGAGTGAATAAAACCACTCCTGCTATTTTTGCGAAATACAAAACTCCTGAAGATTTTGCCAATATTGAACTTTCTACCTTAGAAACATTAATTCATCCTTGTGGATTTTATAAAAATAAAGCCAAAAACATAAAAGCATGTGCTACTAAAATTGTAAATGATTTTCATGGCGAAGTTCCCAAAACCATGGAGGAACTTTTAACTCTTCCCGGTGTTGGAAGAAAAAGTGCCAATGTCATTTTATTAGAAGCATTTGGTATTGCCAATGGAATTGCAGTCGATACGCATGCCAAACGAATTTCCAATCGCATTGGTTTGTCAAAAGAAACAGACCCAGAAAAAATTGAACAAGATTTATTAAAACTCTTTCCAAAAGAAACCCTAAAAGATATTAATCATTTATTGGTTTGGCATGGAAGAAATACGTGTGATGCAAGAAAACCACATTGTGATACTTGTCACATCAAACATTTTTGTGATACTTATTCTACCTCACATGAATAAATTTGTTTTTCTTTGTTATACTACTTTTTAAGAGGTGATAATTTTGACAAACATCAATTGTTCGGCAAATTGTGTTTATCAAAAAGACGGAAAATGCTGTTTAGAAAATACTTCTTTTCAAACAGTAACTCCCGCTTCCGATTGTGCCTATTTTTTAAAGAAAGATGCAGTAGATTCAAAATAAAATCTACTGTTTTTTCTTGACAAAACGATGAATTAGAGATATAGTTACCCTATAAAATAAATTAAATATTAGGAGGAATTTTTTATGCGAAAAACAAAATCAAAATTTATGGTACTATTATTTGCATTTGTCGTAATCTTTTCAACTTTTAGTTTTGCTACTGAGGGAGAACCTGTTGTAACCTCTATGGAAGGAGCACCTGTTGTAACTTCTGATGAAGGAAATGCAAATGTTACCTCCACTGCTCCTGGCGATAATGCAAGAACAGAGGGAGATGCTACCAATACAGTAACACCTAGTGATGAACCTACTGAGGAAGACATTCATAATGGGGATTTATATTTAGTTGGTAATGACATCGAAATGGATAAGCTTGTTGATGGAAATGTATACTTATTGGGACGTAATATTAATATTACTGGTAAAGTAAATGGTTGTTTATACGTTTGTGGTGAAACGGTAACTGTTTCAAAAGATGCTTATGTAATTCAATCTATGTACATTGCTGCAAACCAAGTAAACTTAAATGGTTGTGCTAATGATTTATATGCTTTTGCCAATAAAGTAGATATGTCATTTGACTCTTTCATGTTACGCGATTTACGTGTGTATGCAGACACCTTTAATTTTAATGGTGGTTGTGGAAGAGATGCTTTTGTTGCAGCAAATCACTTTAATTTTGTAACAACCGATGGTAATGCTGCTCTTGTATATGGTAATTTAACTTATTCTGCTCCAGAGGAACTAGCTTTAACCAATGAATTAGTACAAGGAGAAATTAAATATCAAAAAGATTTTTCAGGTAATTCTAGTGTAATGGATTTAGTAATTGAAAAAGTTGTTGATGTTTGTGCTGTTGTATTATATGCCTTTGTTGTATTCTTCTTAATTTTATGGCTAGCACCAAAATTCCTAAAAACAACCTCTAGTTATTTAGAACCAGTTACTGCTGCAAAATCTTTAGGAATTGGATTATTAACTACCGTTGTTGCTGGTTTAGTAAGTATTGTTCTTTTATTTACCATTGTAGGAATACCTTTATCAATAGCAATTGTTTTACTACTTGTATTACTACTTTCTATTGCAACTGCTGTTTCTAGTATTTGTATTACTTACAAATTAAAAGAAAAATTTGCTTACGAAAAAAATTACTTAACCTACTTAACACTTGCAGGTGTTGTAATTGCAATTTGGGCATTAGAATTAATTCCATATGTAGGAACTTTCATAAGTATTGTTATTAAAATGTTTGGTCTTGGTGTTGTTGTAAATTACCTATTTACACAAAATAAGCCAGAAAAGAAAGACAAAACTCAAACCGAAAAAGATAGCAAAAAGAAGGAAGAAAAACCTGTAAAAAAAGATAATAAAAAGAAAGACGAGAAGAAAAAAGAAGATTAGACACACAAAAAAAAAGATGTTGTACCTTTGGTATGACATCTTTTTTGTAACCGTAGAGGTCAATACCCACATCGCCCCCTACATTAGATTTGTTTTAATTTTTTCATTATCTCCACATAATCCTCGCTTTTGATAATAGCACTGCCTACAACTGCAATATCTACTCCTGCCTGTTTTACATTTTGCATGGTTTCTAAATTAATGCCACCATCTGCTTCTATGTCAAAATCTAGACTTTTTTCTTCTCGGTAGGTATGTAGGTCTTTTATTTTTTGTAATGTTTTTTGTATTAAGCTTTGTCCTCCTTTTCCTGGTTCTACTGTCATAATTAGTACCATATGTACAAATGGCAAAAATTCATAAATGTCTTCTACTGGTGTTTCTGGTTTTATAGAAATTCCTACCTTTACTCCATTTTCTTTTATTTTTTTGATGCATTCTTCTACTTCGTTTCTATCGTTACATGCCTCATAATGAAAGGTAATGCGGTTTGGTGAAAATGGAAGATAATTTTCAATATGTTCCTCTACCTCTTGTACCATAAGGTGTACATCAATTGGAATATTGCTTACTTGTTTTATTTGCGTGGTATACTCTAACATCCTTTTGGTGGTATCTGCTTCTACAAACTTTCCATCCATAACATCTATGTGATAATAATCCGTATGTGCTACCTCTAAATCATATATTTTTTTTATCGATTCTTCTTTTACCGATAATAGTGAAGTTGAAATTTCTACCATTTGTGTTCCTCCTTATCTTTTAAATCTTCATAGATTTTAATATAATTTTCGTATCTTTGTTTAGCAATTCTTCCTTCTTCTAGTGCTTCTTTAATTCCACATTCTTTTTCTTTAATATGAGTACAACCAACATATTTACAATTTTTTTCTGCCTGTTTAAATTCTTTAAAATATTGGTATAAATCCTTACTTTCAATCTCGTAAATATCAAAAGTAGAAAATCCTGGCGTGTCTGCTATGTAAGTATTCTCGCTTAAACCATATAATTGTACCGTTGTTGTTGTATTTTTTCCCTTTTTATTTTTGTTACTAATTCTCCCCTCTTTGGTCAAATTTTCTTCAAAAATGGAATTTAGTAAGGTCGATTTTCCTACACCAGAGTTTCCAGAAAAAGCACTTACTTCACCTTTTAACACTTTTCTTACTTCTTTAATTCCTTCCTGCTTATTGGCACAGGTTATGATAACAGGATAACCTAATTTTGTATAAATCTCCTGAATCCATTGTATTTCTTCTTGTTTTCCTAAGTCTTGCTTATTTAACACAATCACACATGGAATTTTCATAAATTCCGCAAACGCCAATTGCTTATCTAATAGCAATAAATCTGGTTTTGGCATTTTCATGGATACTACAAAAATAAGCTTCGTAACATTTGCAATTTTGGGTCTTTTCATATAAGTACGCCTTGGCAAAATTTTCGTAATCACTGCCTCTTTTTTCTCTTCATGAATTGTCTCAATCTCTACCATATCTCCTACCACAGGCATAATATCTTCTATTTTAAACTTTCCACGTGCAACTGCCTCATACAATCCATTTTGGCATTCAATCCAATACGTATTGGAAATATTGTTAACAATTCTCCCTTGCATTACCTCTCCTTTATATTCTTTCTTTTATCATTTCTATGGCTTCTTTTACCTTGTTATTGTTTATGGCTCCTACCCACATAGAAGTAATTTCTCCATTTTGCTTAGTTACTTCAACAACAATTTCTCTTTCTCTTGCCATTCCTCTTTTTACTAATATTTCTTTTCCTTCTATATTTGCAATTTCTTCATATGCAAATTTATTTTTATTAATAATGCAATATTCTTTATATAATTCTATTCTATTTCTATTAGCTTTTATAAAAAAGATTAATATCAAAAACAAAGCATTCCCTTGCTTTAGAGTATTCTTATAATATCGTGATAAGTCACAAAAATCGTTAGTCCAATTAATATTGCAAATCCTAGCATTTGAATATTGATTTCTGTTTTTTCTTTCATTGGCTTTTTACGAATGGCTTCTATTAGATAAATCACTACTTTTCCTCCATCTAATGGTGGAAATGGTAGTAGATTGGTAACACCTAAGGATAAGGAAATAAGTGCTATTAAGTAGATAAAATCTTCGATTCCTTTGGTTTTAGCAACCATTCCAGAAATTCCAATTGGTCCCATTAATTGGTTTGTCGATACTTTTCCAGTAAACAGCATTTTTAAGTTTTCGATAATCGATGTGGAAAAATCGACGGTATTCCAAAATCCATAATAGATATTATTCGCAAAATTATTTTCTGCTTTTTCAAAGCTAACCCCTAATAAATACGTATAAGATACATTCGCTTCTACCGTTATTTCTTTTATTTCCTCTTTTCTTTTAAGCGTAAATACAATTTGGTTTGTTTGGGCTTCATTAATTAGCGACACTACCTGATATGGGTCATTATTTACTTCTTTTCCATTTACTTTTAAGATAACATCTCCAATTTGAATTCCCTGCTTTTCTGCTGGACTTGATGGATATAGTGCCACAATTTGTGTGGTTAAATTCTCTCCTTCGACTCCTAAATAAATTCCTGTATCTTTCCCTGTAATCGTTTTTGGTTCCACTGTATAGTCAATTAATTCGCCATTTCTTTTTATTTGTACATTAACTGTTTTTCCTTCACATTGTTCCATTATATCGGTAATATCTTGTTTTTGATGAATTCTTTTTCCATTAATACGAACCACTTCATCTCCTACCCTAATTCCTGCCTTTATGGCTCCATATTCTGGCTCTAAATTTTCCACTTTTTTTGAAACATTTCCTCCTACTGCTGAAACCAAGCAAAAATACACCAATAATCCAAATATAATGTTTACCATTCCACCAGCAAGTACAATAGCAATACGTTTTGGAACACTGGTTTTACTAAAAGAACCCTCAGCTTCTGAGCGTTCCTCTTCTCCCTCCATGCTTACAAAACCACCAAGTGGTATTAATCGTAAAGCATATTGTGTTTTTGTGTTCTTGCTTTTCCAAATAGTAGGTCCAAATCCAATAGCAAATTCATTTACTGTTACTTTGCATAATTTCGCAACTAGGAAATGCCCTCCTTCATGAATGAAAATTAAAAATCCTAATAAAAAGATTACTTTTATGGCTGTTACTAAAATACTTAACAATTCGGTTCCTCCTATAATAATCTTATTAACATATACGCAAATGGCGCAATAAAGATAATACTATCCAACCTATCTAACATTCCTCCATGCCCCGGAATTAAGTTACTAAAATCTTTTATACCAACATATCGTTTAATACTAGATGCCGCAAAATCTCCAATTTGTCCCACAACACTTAGTATTATTTCAATTAAGATCACCGTAACATACGAAAAATTCATATTAAATACATGATTGAAAACAAATACTAAACCTGCTCCAAATAAAACAGCACCAATGACTCCTGCAATACAACCTTCTATTGTTTTATTAGGACTAATTTCACTAAATTTATGCTTGCCAAATGTTTTCCCTACTAAATAGGCTAGTATGTCGGTTCCCCAAGCAGCTGCTAATACAAGCCATACTAAAAATTTTCCATATTCCATGGCATGAATTAATGGCACAAACATTAAAAATAGGGAAATATAACAAATTCCAAAAAAAGTAATGGCAATGTCATTAATATTCGTTTTCATATTGCTTAGGATAACTTGCAAAAATAATATCGTAATTCCAATGGGAATTAGTACACTAACAATCGTAATGGCATGCTGTACTGGTATTACATGAATGAGTGCAATTAGGAAAGACGAAACATATCCCATCCAAATAACAGGATGTGCTTTCCCTTTGAAAGCATTAAAGTATTCATGAAGACTTAACCCTGCTACTATTGCAAATGTAATATCTACTACATAAGTATTCCCTAAAACTAATATTATAACCACAAGTGGCATACCAATAAGTGCTGAAACCCATCTTTTAATATCCATACTATCTATAACCTTTCTTCTATTCTAACATATAGCCATTATTTTCCTTTTTTAATGGTTCGATTTTGATATTCTTTTATTGCTTCTAATAAATCTTCTTCTTTAAAATCTGGCCAGTTTTTTTCCATAAATACAAATTCGGAATAAATGGTTTGCCATGGTAAAAAACCACTCGTTCGTATTTGTCCACTTGTTCGTATTACGATATCTGGATCTGGCTGTCCTTTGGTATAAAGATGACTTTCTACCATTTCTTCTGAAATATCTTCTATTGTTATTTCTTCTTGTTTTGCTTTTGTTGCAATCTCTTGCATCGCTTTTACTATTTCTTGTCTTCCTCCGTAGTTTAGAGCAACATTAAAGGTAACTCCTGTGTTATTTTTCGTTCTTTCAACTGTTTTATCTATGCTTTTTTGTAGTCCTTTCGATAATGCTGATTTATCCCCTAACATTTTTACTCGTATGTTTTCTGTATCCGCACGTTTGGCAAAATCCTCTAAATAGGTTTGTAGTAACATCATAAGTGCTCCTACTTCCTCTTTGGTGCGATTCCAATTTTCCGTAGAAAAGGCATATACGGTAAGATACCTAATGCCAATTTTATTGGCATATCTTACAATGTTTTCTAACACTTTGGCTCCTTCTTTATGTCCAAGTTTTGGGTCCATTCCTCTTTTTTTGGCCCAAGTACGGTTTCCATCCATAATAATGGCAATATGCTTAGGTAAACGTGTTTGGTCAATTTCTTGTATAGTCATGGTTTTCTCCTTATTATACACTCATGATTTCTTTTTCTTTGTTTGCGGTGATGTTGTCAATTTCTTCTATTTTCTTATCGGTTATTTTTTGAATGTCTTCTTCTGCTGCTCTTAAATCATCTTCGGTAATAAGAGAATCTTTTTGCCTCTTTTTAAATTCATCAATTCCATCTCTACGAACAGAACGAATGGCTACTTTTGCTTCTTCTGCCATTTTTTTAATGTCTTTTACCAATTCTTTTCTTCTTTCTTCGTTTAATTCTGGAAAAGATAAACGAATTACCTTTCCATCATTGTTTGGGTTAATGCCAATATCAGAGGTCAAAATTGCTTTTTCAATTTCTTTTAAAATACTTGCATCCCATGGTTGTATTACAATTAATCTTGCCTCTGGAACCGAAATTCCAGCTACTTGGCTAATGGGGGTTTCTACTCCATAATAATCTACTTTTACTTTGTTTAGAATAGCAGGGTTTGCTCTTCCTGCTCTTACTGCTGCTAGGTTCTCAGCAAATACGTTAATGGATTTCTCCATTCTTTCTTCAATTGATTTGTAATCCATAATTTCCCTCTCCTTTTTATTTTACAATAGTTCCAATGTTTTCCCCTTTTACGATTTTAACCATATTTTCTGGTTTATCAATTCCAAATACCATAAGTGGAATTTGGTTGTCTCTACAAAGAGCAGTTGCTGTTGAATCCATTACTTTTAAGTCTTTTGTTAAAATATCGGTATATGAAATTTCATCATATTTTACCGCAGTTGGGTCTAGTTTTGGGTCTGCCGAATATACTCCATCAATGGTTTTGGCAAGTAAAATCACTTCTGCATTAATCTCTGCTGCACGAAGAGCTGCTCCGGTATCGGTTGAAAAATATGGGTTTCCCGTTCCACAAGCAAAAATAACGACTCTTCCTCTTTCAAAATGCTTTACTGCTTTTCTACGAATATATGGTTCTGCGATTTGTCGCATTTCAATGGCAGTTTGTACACGTGTTTTTAATTCTCTTGCTTCTAGTGCATCTTGCAAGGCAAGCGCGTTCATCGTTGTTGCAAGCATTCCCATATAATCTGAGGTGGTTCTTTCCATTTGATGACCATACTTTCCTCTCCAAAAGTTTCCACCACCAACAACAATGGCCACTTCTACTCCTAATTTCGTTAAATTTTTTACTTCATCACAAATGTTGCCCACTGTATCTGCATCAATTCCTGTTTTTCTATCTCCTGCTAATGCTTCTCCACTTAGTTTTAATAGTACTCTTTTATACTTTACGTCCTCCACTTCTTATACACTCTCCTAAAAATATATTTTTCGTTTCCTATTCTATCATAGATTCTTAAAAATTTGCACTACTTTTTAAAGAATTTCTTAATTTTTATTTTTATCTCTAAAAAGTCTACCTTTTGGCGTATAATTCAATTTCCGGGTCGATGAGGGCATCGACCCCTACAAAATCGTTTGCAAATTTTTTCATAATTTTGTATAATGTTTTCATGAAAACTTTAGTAATTGATGAAAAATATGATAATAAGAAATTAAATATGGTTTTACAAAATGAATTTCCAGAATTATTGCTTTCTACGATTTATAAAACTTTACGAAAAAAAGATATTAAGATAAATGGAAAACGTATTCGTGATGAAGTTACCTTACATACTGGTGATGTTGTTGAAATTTATATTGTAGATGATTTGTTGTATCCGAAAAAAGAGATTCCTATTGTATATGAAGATAGGTTTATTTTGCTTGTAAACAAGCCTTCTGGTTTAGAAATACTTGGAGAAAATAGTTTAACAACTCTTCTTTCTAAAAAGCAAGGATTACCTGTATATCCTTGCCACCGTTTAGACCGTAATACCACTGGTCTTGTATTGTTCGCCAAAACAAAAGATGTACAAAACATCTTATTTGATAAATTCAAAAATTCGGAAATCCAAAAACACTATGCTTGCCTTGTATATGGCATCCCCCATAAAAAAAAGCAAACCTTAACAGCCTATTTGTTTAAAGATGCCAAAAAATCAATAGCCTATGTGTCTGATACTCCTAAAACAGGTTATCGTAAAATTATAACAAGCTATGAAGTGTTAAAAGAATTTGACAACCATACTTCTCTACTAGATGTTACTCTACATACTGGAAGAACCCATCAAATTCGTGCTCATCTTGCCCATATTGGCTATCCCATCATTGGAGATGGCAAATATGGAAAAAATGAAATTAACAAACAATTTCATGCAAAAACGCAAAAACTTTGTAGTTATAAAATAAAATTCAATTTTAAAGAAGATGCTAATATACTAAATTACTTGAACCATAAGGAATTTGAAATTGATTATCATATGTAGAATTATTCGTGTATCATTCATATTTCAAAATTTTCTAAATAATACTTTGTATTCCAAATAGCATATAGTGGAATGTTTAATATATTATTGTCTAATGCAATATTTAATAAAGAATATCGTATTGCTAATTTAGGTGTATATTCCTTCATATATACCTTTAAACTTTGTGCCTTAACATTGATTCCAGCTTTTGCCTCAACAGGTATAATCAAATTTTTATAAGCAAATACAAAATCTACTTCACTTTGAAAGTCGTTCGACCAATAATAAATTGTATTGATTTTTCTAATACTTTTTAATTCCTGAAGTACAAACTGTTCTGTTAATAACCCATTAAACTCATTATAAATTGCATCTGCATTCACAATTGTTTCATATGGCAATTCACACAATACTCTTAATAAGCCTATATCTAACAAATATATTTTAAATGCCTTTAAATCCTCATAGGCTTTCAGTGGTTGCTTATTTCCGCATTTTACTCTATTTACCATTCGTATTAGTCCTGTATCTCTTAGCCAGTTAATTGCGTTTTCATATTCTCTTGCTCTTGCTCCATCTTTTACAACACCATACACAAATTTTCTGTTTTCTTTTGCTAATTGTGATGGAATACTATTCCAAACATATTGTATTTTCGTTGCTGTATTATGATCTGTATGCTTTGAAAAATCTCTTTCATATGCTTCTAATATCCCTTTTTGAATTCGTTCCACTGTTTCAAAATCTTTTTCCTCAATCCACGTCTTTACTGCCCTTGGCATTCCTCCAATAATAAAATATTTTTTCAAGTAGTCCTTCAATTTATCTGTTACAATCTCTGGTATTTTTTCTATATTGTTTTTTCGAATTAAACAAATTAATTCGTTTTCACCATTGGCAATTAAAAACTCCTCAAAGTCTAATGGTTGCAATTCTAAAAAATCTACTTTCCCAACTGGAAACGATGCTTGGTCATGTAAGAAAACACCTAGCAAACTTCCCGCACAACATATCGCATACTCTGGTGCTTGTTCTGCAAAATATTTTAAAGAAGTAAGTGCTCTTGGCAATTCTTGTATTTCATCAAATATAATTAACGTTTTTTCTGGCTCTATCCTTTTATGATGAATTGCAGATAAATATTCTATTATACGATATGGTTCTATATTTCCTTCAAATAAACTAGCAACACTATTTTCATTCTCGAAATTGATGTATAGGATATCTTCAAAATATTCTTTGCCAAATTCTTGTAAAATCCATGTTTTCCCTACCTGTCTTGCACCTTTTAATATTAAAGGTAGTCTATGTTTCTTTTCTTTCCATTGTCTTAATTCTTCTATTATCTTACGATACATATTATCAATCCTTTCACATTTTCTTGACCAATATAGCATGCTTTTATCACATTTTCTTGACCATTCCACTTATATTTTATCACATTTTCTTAATCATATGCAAGTTTTTTACAAAAATTCAACTATGACAAACAAAGAGGAAAACTATATTAGCTTTCCTCTTTACTTTTCCTCCAATATTTTCTTAATCTCCTCAAACCTCTTCACCTTCTGGGTTGTGGTTTTAATCATTGGCTCATCGGTTACGATGATTTCTCGTATGTATTTATATGGTGGCATGGTTTTGTTAATTTGTTTTATATCTTGCCAAATTTTTTCTTGTAATTCTTCTTTTGATAGTCCATTCAAGGTTTCTTCTACATACTCCTTATTATATACAATTTTAGTGGCTAAATCTAAATCGTTATCTTTGGTTGGAATACCAAACACAATATTTTCAGCTACATAAGGAAGTTTAGCAATTAGTACTTCTAATTCTTCTGGGTAAATATTTTTTCCGTTTTTCATAACAATTACATTCTTTTTTCGTCCTGTAATAAATAAAAATCCATCGGAATCAATATAACCTAAGTCTCCTGTATGAAACCATCCATCTACTAGCACTTCTTTGGTTGCCTCTTCATTTTCAAAATAGCCTAACATGACATTTGGACCTTTGGCAATTATTTCACCAATTCCTTTTTCGTTTGGTTCAAAAATTTTAATTTCTACATCTTTTAATGGAAAACCAACCGAACCATGTCGAATGTTCTTATCATTTTCTGCAGTAATAACAGGAGAAGTTTCAGTTAACCCATATCCTTGAATGGTTTTTATGCCATAATTACTAAAGTTTTTTACAACCGTTTTATCAATGGCTGCTGCTCCAACTACTGCCATTCTAAGTCCACCAAGATTATCAATAATATCTTTAAATACCTTTCTTCTTATATCAATTCCTAATTTTAATAACATATTACTTACTTTTGTTGCTATTTGAATTAGTTTGGTTTTTCCTTGTTTCTCAATTTCTTTTAAAATTTTCTTATTCATTGCTTCTAGTAATAATGGTACTGTAACAAAAACCGTAACATGATATTCTTGCAAGTTTTTTTGAATATACTTTAATCCATCACAAAAGACATTACTAACACCATTACTAATAAAAAATAGTAGTCCAGTAGAACCAAAGGTATGGTGGAAAGGTAAAAATGCTAGGTTTCGGTCATTATCATATATTTTTACAATGGTATTTAGGGCATGAACATTGGATACGATATTTTTTTGTGATAACATAACTGCTTTGGAAGCAGATGTTGTTCCAGAAGTAAATAAAATAATGTTCATACTTTCTGGGTCAATGGTTGTATTTTCAAAACGAGTATCTCCGTTTTTTAACAATTCTTCTCCTTTTTTTAATAATGCATTAAACGATAAAAATTCTTCTTTCTTTGGTTCCTCCATACAAATATAATGCTCTAAATCTGTTGTACCACTTTTTCTAATCTTTTCCATAATTTCGCTATACTTATTTTCAAAAACAACTGCATTCGCATAACTTCTTTGTAATAATCCCTCTATTTCGCCAAATGGTAAAGACTTATCTAATGGCACTACAATTCCTACTCCACATAGAGTCGCAAGATAAGCCAAACACCATTCATAACGATTATTCGCAATTATGGCAATCCTTTTTCCACCTAATCCTAGTTCCATAAATGCCGTTCCTAATTTGTTAATATCTTCTTGCAACTTTTGGTAAGTAATATTTTGATATTGTACCTCTCCATCTTGTTTTTCTTTTACAATAAAGGCAATATTTTCAGGAAACCTACGAACTGTATCCTTTACCAATTCTCTTATGTCTCGATATTCTCTTGCCTCATACAATACTCTTTTTTTGTTCATACACCAATCTCCTTTTTCTAATCTATTTCTATCATACACGAGATACGGTTATTTTACTATTGTACTGTGCGGTCGGTGGAAATTAAAAGAAAACAAATCCGGTAGAAAGCTTCTACCGGACTGTTTTTGTGGAATATGTTGCCATTTGCAGAAAATCTTCTTAGTTGAAGATTTTTATGGAAAGGAGGATAATCTCCTCATCGGTTTCGTTCTTACAATCATGGCTACTTCCGATTCGGCAAATATCCATCCTCCGCAAGCAACCATTAATCGTTGCTGATCCTCCCTCTAAAACAATGTATACTTCTTCATTGTCATCATGGAAGTGCTTACCGATGGATACTCCCGGACCTAACCGCATACAGCTTATGACCACATTTCCCACTTTAAAATCGTCAGAACAATAAACCGTCCCGACTCCGCCTCTTAGATTTTCGGTTGCCTCCATTTTTAATGCGTCTAAAATTTTCATTCAAAAATCCTCCTTCTGCGTTTTATGTTATCATTATACCACATATACCATGTTTTTGCAAACTTATGTTAATTGCGGTATGAGTTTTTTTCGTTGGGGAACTCCCTAGATTTCAACATTTTTAAGCTCTA
>CAOJHH010000039.1 GCA_948436025.1 uncultured Clostridium sp.
ATATGGGGTGGAAGATGGGACTCGAACCCACGATCTCCAGTGCCACAAACTGGCGCGTTAACCAACTACGCCACATCCACCATAGACTTGCACTGTTACTTCTTGTAACAGTGCAATTATTATTTTACCGAAATATGGTGTGTTTGTCAATATTTTTTCACTGGAAACTTAAAATTTTTTTATTTTTTTAAGATTCTCTTGCCCAAATAATTAATCTTCCTTTACTATCGTCGGTACAAGTTGTTAGTGAAATTTCTCGTTTTCCTTCGGTATTTCTTGTTAAATATTCTCCATCATTTGGTGTTGTTTGGTATATATTATAAATGGTATATTTTACTTTTTTTCCAGAGTTATCTGTAATATAAATAATATCCCCGTTTGCTAATTTTTTATTCTTTCCAAAAAAAGCTCCACTACGATAATTGTGTCCCGCAATTGTTGTGTTTCCTACTTCGTTTAGTCCTGGTCCATAATAGTAACATACTGCTGTTTCTAATGCTTTTGGTGTATAACTATTTAATACTGGATATTTGATATTTGATTTTGGAATTTCGATGGTTCCAAGGACTGTGAATCCCTTATAAGTGTATTGGCTTGCTGGTTTGTTACTACTGGGTGCACCAATTGAATTTAGGGTGTCATTTCCTGGGTCAATAAAGGTATTGGTAACCTCTGTTGGCTTTTCTTGTACCGTGGTATTTCGGATTTGTTCTTCATATCGTTCCATAAAATCAGTGGCATCTTTTTCTATATAATACTTACGATAAATATCATATCCTAAAAATGCAATTAATCCTATAATGGCAATAATAACAACAACTAATAAAACTGTTAACAAATTACTATATTTACTATTAAACATACTCTTACCTCCCTTTTTTCGTTTGTTTTCTACTCTCTTTTCTATTATACCACATTTCGTATCTGTTTGTATAGTTTTATACGATTTTTTCACCAAGTTTTGTTCCTGCTAATAAATGGAAATGCAAATGTCCTACTTCTTGTCCTCCATCTTTTCCACAATTTACAATCACTCGATATCCTTTTTCAAGAACTCCTTGTTCTTTTGCGATTTGGTTAATAACTCCATAAATTTTTCCTACAAGAACTTCATCTTCTTTGGTTAATTCTACTAAAGATGGAATGTGTTTTTTAGGAATTACTAATATATGAATTGGTGCTGCTGGGTGAATGTCGTGAAAAGCAATTATATCATTATCTTCATATACAATATTGGATGGAATTTCTTTTTTTATAATTTTACAAAATATACAATCTTCCATGGTTCTCTCCTTTTTTCTATATTTTCGGACGAGAAATCGCTCGCCCCTACAATTATGTTTTTATTTTAATATATCTGTAAGGGTATCGAACCCTTAGAATTATTTTTCTAAAATTGCCTTAATACGTCTTACACCTGCGGAGCTTGCTTCTTCTTTTTTGATTTTGAAGTTACCTAATTCATTGGTGTTTTTCACATGTGGTCCTCCACATAGTTCTTTTGATACTTGTCCTATGGAGTATACCGTAACAATGTCTGGATATTTTTCAATAAACATACATTCTGCACCAGATTTTATAGCATCTTCTTTTTTCATTTCTTCTATGGTTACTGGTAAGGCTTGTTTTATCCATTCATTTACTAAGTCTTCTACTTTTTTCTTTTCTTCTTCGGTTAGTTTATGGTCACAAGAAAAGTCAAAACGCATTCTTTCTTTTGTAATATTCGAACCTTTTTGATGAACATCTTTGCCAACTACTACTTTTAGCGCTGCATTTAAAAGGTGTGTTGCTGTGTGGTAGCTAATCGTTTCTGGACTTTGGTCGGCAAGACCTCCTTTAAATTTTTGCTCTGAACCCATTCTCGATTTTTCTTGGTGCTCTTTATATAATTCTTGGAAAGTTTCCATATCGATGTGAAAGCCTTGTTCTTTTGCTAAATCCATAGTTACTTCTGGTGGGAACCCATACGTATCATATAATTTGAAAACAGTTTGTCCATCAATTATATTTTTTCCTTCACTCTTTATTTTTGTAATCGCTTTTTCAAATTCTTTTTCTCCATGAGCTAATGTTTTCATAAACTTGTCTTTTTCTTCTATTAATACTTGTTTTATCGTATCTTTGTTTTTTTCTAAATCTGGGTACATTTCTTTTAGGTTTTCAATGTTCAAATCAATTAATCCTGATAATTCCCTTAAGTCAATTCCTAATTTATTTAGGTGTCTTGTCATTCTACGAATTAGTCTTCTTAGTACATACCCTCTATCAACATTGCTTGGTCTTCCACCGTCCGAAATAATCATCATGCTTGAACGTAAATGTTCTGCTACAATTCTTCTACTTGCAATTTCTTCGTATTTCGCAAGTTTTTCTAATTTTTCCATAATTGGTAAGAAAATTTCGGTATCATATGGGGTTTCTTTTCCTTGTAATAACATATTCATTCTTTCAAGCCCAAGTCCTGTATCTACGTTTTTCTTTTGTAATTTTGAATACACACCATCTTTTGATTTATAGTATTCCATAAATACATTATTCCATATTTCTACATATTTACCACATCCACAAGATGGGTTACACTCTTTGCTACATGGTGCTTTTCCTGTATCATAGAACATTTCGGTATCTGGTCCACAAGGTCCTTCTTCTCCTGCAATCCACCAGTTGTCGTCTTTTCCAAAATAGTAAATATGGTCCTCTGGCATTCCTACTTCTTTCCATATTTTTGCCGATTCTTCATCACGAGGAGCATCTTTGTCTCCTGCAAATACGGTAACCGATAGCTTTTCTACAGGAATTTGTAATTCTTTTGTTAAAAAATCGAAGCTCATTTTAATGGATTCTTCCTTAAAATAGTCTCCTAATGACCAATTTCCTAGCATTTCAAAATACGTTAAATGACGGTTATCTCCAACTTCATCAATATCAACTGTTCTTACACATTTTTGAAAATCGGTTAATCTTGTCCCTTCTGGATGTTTTTCCCCAAGTAAGTATGGTACAAGCGGTTGCATTCCTGCGGTTGTAAATAGTACCGATGGGTCATTTTCTGGAATTAGTGGTGCACTTGGAATTACTTTGTGCCCGTGGTTTTCGAAAAATTTTAAATATTTATTACGAATATCAATTGCTCTCATGTCTTCTCTCTCCTTATTTTCATTATGACCCAAATTATATTACAAGATACAAAAAAAAGCAAGTGCTACCTTGCTTTTTTGGTATTCTCCTATTCCATTTTATGAAAGTGATTTAATCTTATTTTGTAATTTTTTAGCTTACCTTTTTATTTTTCTCTACTACAATATCACCAAATAATTCTTCTTGCGTGGTTTTTACTTTATCTCTTCTGGTTAATTCTAGTAGTCCTGTAAATGCGGTTACCACTTCTTGTTTATTGCATTTCGATAAGGAATATAATCGGTTAAATACAAATTTTGGTTTTCGTAAGAGTTCTTTAAACATTTCTTTTACTTTGCTTGCTACGGTATATGTATCGGTAATGGCAATTTTTTTTATGTTTTGGGCATTTTTGTTTAAGCGATTTTTGTTTTTATTTATTAATTTTTCATATATTTTTTCTAGCATTTCTTTTGTGTATTCTTTTTCTAATTCTTGTTTTGGTAGTTTGATTTCTTCTGGTAATTTAAAAAAGCGGTTGGAATATTCGTTATAGTTTTGTCTTAATTTTTCTGCCATTTCTTTATAGGCTTTGTATTCAATAATTCTTGCAATTAATTGTTCTTCGGTTAGTTCTTCTTCTACGTCTTCTTGTTTAGGAAGAAGTCCTTTGGATTTTAGATATAGCAAAGTAGATGCCATGATTAGAAATTCACTGGTAATTTCTAAGTTCATTTCTTCTGCCTTGTGTATGTATTCTAAATATTGGTCTGCAATTTCACTTATTTGAATATCATAAATATCCATCTTGTTTTTGTCGATTAAATGACATAGTAAATCAAGTGGTCCTTCAAAGTTATTAATTTTTATGGCATATTGCTTTGTTTGCATAGTCAATATATTTTGCATTTTAAAATTGATTCCTTCCTTTTCTCTAAAGGCATATCTTATCATGAAAAATTTATTTTCAAATTAATACTTCCTTTATTGTGTTTTCTCTATATCCTTTTTTCATTAAATAATTTCTTATTTCTTCTTTCTCTAAAGTTGCTTGTTTTTTTATGACAATCTTTTGTGCAGAAGTTTTTTCGTATTCTTCTATTTCTTCTATATGTTCATAGAAGTAGTCTTCTATGACATCTTTTTGAACACCTTTTGTGTAGAGTTTATATTTCATTTCTCTTATGGATAAATTTTTTAATGCCATGAATTCATTTACTGCTCTTTTCACATAGTCTTCTTCATTTAAGTACCCGAGCTTCCTTTACATATTCTATTATATCACAAAAAAGGTCATTTTGTATCGTATTACAAAATTTATTTTTTACTTCTTGTATCGTTCTTTTTTTGTACATAATATAATTCATGACTTTCGTTTTTTCTTTCTCGAATTCTTCTATGGAATACATATAACCATTTTCCTCTCACTTTTTACAATCCTTATTTCAAACGGTTTTTATATTATATTTTTTATTCCTCGTCCTCGTCAACCGATAGGTCTTCTCCTAGACTTTTTTCGAAGGCTTTGGCAAAGTTGTCTCTTATTTTTTGTTCTACTTCTTTCATGATTTCTGGGTTATCTAATAGGTATTGTTTTACATTTTCTCTTCCTTGTCCAATTCTAGTACCATTATAACTAAACCAAGAACCGCTTTTTTCAATAATGTCTAAGTTTACTCCCATGTCTAATATGTTTCCTTCTTTGGAAATACCTTTTCCATATACAATGTCAAATTCGGCTTCTCTAAATGGTGGGGCTACTTTGTTTTTTACGATTTTTACTTTAGCTCTGCTTCCTACAACTTCTCCATCTTGTTTGATGTTTTCCGCTTTTCTAATGTCCATACGAACTGAAGCATAGAATTTTAATGCTCTTCCTCCTGTGGTGGTTTCTGGGTTTCCAAACATAACTCCAATTTTTTCTCTTAATTGGTTAATGAAAATTAAAACGGTTTTTGATTTATTGATGGCTCCTGCTAATTTTCGTAATGCTTGTGACATAAGTCTTGCTTGTAAGCCCATGTGAGAGTCTCCCATGTCTCCATCGATTTCTGCTTTTGGTACAAGTGCTGCAACAGAGTCTACAACAATCACATCTAAGGCTCCACTTCGGATTAGGCTTTCGGTAATTTCTAATGCTTGTTCTCCGGTATCTGGCTGAGATACAATTAGGTTGTCAATGTCTACTCCTAAGTGTTTTGCATATACTGGGTCTAGTGCGTGTTCTGCATCAATAAATGCGGCTTCTCCTCCCATTTTTTGTGCTTCTGCAACAACATGTAGAGCAAGGGTAGTTTTTCCAGAAGATTCTGGCCCATATATTTCAATAATTCTTCCACGTGGCACTCCACCAATTCCTAGCGCAATATCTAACCCTAAAGCACCGGTTGGAATGGCCTCTATGTTCATTGCTTGAAATTCTCCTAATTTCATAACAGATCCTTTTCCAAATTGTTTTTCGATTTGTCCCATTGCTGCTTCTAATGCTTTTTTCTTTTCTGAATTTTCCATTCTTTTTTCCTCCTATTTTTAAAACGTTTGTTTGTAATCTTATTATCACATTACATTTTTCATTTGTCAAGACTTTTTTAAAATTTTTTTATTTTACTGCCTATACCAAGTTTCAATTCCTTCATATACATTATATCTATTGGGATTTATATCTCCTATTAGATTTGGGCTATAAACTAGTGTCTGTTTATTATTGTATAAAAAAACATATGGCATTTGCTCTTCGTAGATTTCTATGATTCGATTGTACTTTTCTTTTAAAACGGTTTCCTCTCGTATGTTTTTTACTTCATTTAATAAATTTATCATTTCCTCGTTTGCAAAATTACTTAAATTGTTTTGCCCAAAATAGCTTGATAAGTCTGGGGAAACTCCACGATTGACTCCTGTTAACATCATATCATAGTTTTTATTTTGTAAATAGCTTTGGTATTGTGCATCAGATACCTTCCTTATCGTAACAGTAATGCCAAAATCACTTAGTGACTGCTTTATATTTTCTGCTACTTGTACTCTATTTTCATTACTGCTATTTACTATGAAATCAAATCGCAATCGTTCGGTTCGATAATTTCTTACTCGGTACCACGTTTTTTGATTATAGACCCAACCTGCTTGTTCTAGTATCGTTCTTGCCATTTCTTGGTTTCTTCCATATTCTACTTTTTTATCTTGGTAAAGGTAATTTCCGTTTTCGAAAGGAAAATTCGTAACATAGTACCCACCACGATATATGGTACCAACGATATTTTCTTTATCGATGATATACGAAATGGCTTTTCTTACTTCCACATTTGCTAATACATTATTTTTGCAGTTAAAGGAAAGATAGTCTAAGTTTTCTCCATAATATTCTTTTTTATGATAGCCAATGGTTCCAATATATTCTTCTAGGTTTAGCGTTTTGGTGGTAAACATGTCAATATTTCCTATTTTAAAGGCATTATAAACTTCTCCCATATTTTGGTATTTTATGATTTGTATTTCTTCTAATTTACTTTCTTCTTTGTCACGATTCCACCAAGTTTGGTTTTTCTGTAACACTATTTTTTCATTGTGTGTAGCAATTTTAAATCTTCCGGTTCCTACTGGTGCATTATTTTTAACAGTATTTACGAAATCTTCGTTTAGGTAATAAACATTTGATAAAATAGGGAACGTTAGATAATATTCAAAAAATGGGACTTCTTCACTTAAATTTATTTTTATGGTGGTATTATCGATTACTTCCACTCCAATTACTTTTTCCACATTATAGGCATAAATTGAATTTACTCCTAATTCTTTTAGCCTATCAATAGTAAATTGAACATCTTTTGCTGTTAAATCGTGCCCATCTTGCCATTTTATATCTTCTTTTAGTTTTACGACATACGAGGTTTCGCTTTGTTTACTCCATTCTTTGGCAAGGCATAATTTTAGTTTATTATCACTGGTGATGGTTAAGAGTGGTTCATAAATAAGCCTCGATATATCTTGTATGTTTTGGTTTTTGCTTAAGATTGGATTTATCGTATCAAACGCTACTACTGGCAGACGAAGATTAGTAATCATTTCAACTTCTTCTTCAATTTCTGCTGGTAGGACTTTTGCTTTTTGTGGTTGTTGGTTATGATAAATATAGTATCCTGCAAAAATCAGTAATCCTACTACTATTACGATAAATATATATTTTGTAACATTTGACTTCATTTGTGCCTCCTTTTTTATTACATCATACCGTAAATTGGACAAAGTTGCAATCCTTCTAACAAGATTTGTTTTGCTTTTTTCATGACAAGGGTTACCAGTTTCTTTTCCTTAAAAAAAGGGGAGAGAACTATTTGTTTTCCCCCCACATTTATTTAAAACCCCATTTTAATCTCTCGATTCTACCACAATGCGAATTCCGGTTCTGTCTTCCCCTTCTACTTGAACCTCCGCGAATGCTGGTACACAAACAAGATCCACTCCTGTTGGTGCCACAAATCCTCTTGCGATGGCTACTGCCTTAATTGCTTGGTTTAATGCTCCTGCTCCAATTGCTTGCATTTCTGCTCTTTCATTTTCCTTTACCAAACCAGCAATTGCTCCTGCTACTGAGTTTGGATTTGACTTTGATGAAATTTTTAAAACTTCCATTTTTTCTGCCTCCTAAAATTTAATTTTTGTTTCATTTTTAACAAGTATATTTATATTATATTTTAAGATTGTTGTCTAGTATTTTTTGGAAAAAACAGGAAGTTTTCATCGCGTTTTTTCGCTCTATTTCTACATTTTTACACGTTCAACTTTCACCACTCGACAAGTTTCGTCATCAACTTCAAAAATACACCCCGAAAAGCCACATGTTCCGCTAGCTAATTTATATCGTTCTGGAAGACTTGTTTCAAATCTTTTTAACGATGCCTCTACTTCCATCCCAATAACAGATTTTATTGGTCCTGTCATACCAATATCGGTAATATAACCCGTTCCCTTTTCTAAAATGGTTTCATCTGCGGTTTGTACATGGGTGTGGGTACCAAACATGATACTTACTTTTCCATCTAAAAAATACCCCATTGCGATTTTTTCAGCACTCGCTTCTGCATGAAAATCTACCACAATCACGTCTACTCTATCTTTTATTTCTTCTAATATTTCGGTTACTTTGGTAAAAGGATTTTCCGATAAGACGTTCATTTCGGTTCTTCCAATTAAATTAATAACTGCTATCTTTTTTTGTTTACACTCTACAATTACATATCCTTTTCCTAAAAGTCCTTTTGAATAATTGGCTGGACGAATTAATCTTTCCTCTTCTTCGATAAAAGAAAATACATCTTTTTTTGCCCACGTATGATTGCCAAGTGTTACGACATCGGCTCCTATTCGTAACATTTCTTTATATAATTTATGGGTAATCCCCATTCCATCTGCTACATTCTCGCCATTCATAATTACAAAATCAATCTCTTTTTCTTGTTTTAATTTTGGCAACACTTCTCCTGCCTTTTTTAAGCCGTTTTCTCCTACAATATCTCCTACCGCTAAAATTCTCAAATTTCATCTTCCTTTCTATTTTTACGTTTCTTATTATACACTATATTAAAAGAAATGAAA
This sequence comes from uncultured Clostridium sp., assembly GCA_948436025.1. GTDB lineage: Bacteria > Bacillota > Clostridia > TANB77 > CAG-508 > RGIG8482. The sequence continues at coordinate 8,716 of CAOJHH010000039.1, forward strand.
ACACTTTTTGTACAACAAAAAAGAACTCTTTACCTTTCACATAAAAAGTTCTTTTTTACACTTAGTACTTAATACAATATAAAACCGAAGTATTTGTAGGACGTGATGTATAAGCATCTACATCTGTTAATGTCTTTGCTCTTGTAAATTTCACATAATTATATCTTATTGTTCCTTTTGATTGTTTAAATAAACTATCAATCTCTTTGGCTGCTGTAAAATCACCATCTGAATACATTCCTATATCCACATTAGTGTCATTTAATTGAACTCTTGGTGTTATTGTTGCGTTTTGATGTACCCCTACATTTGCTCCATTTCCATTGTTCACATGACTATTTGTTCCTGTTCCTCTTAAAAACTCTCCTCTTAAATCTGGTACTGCAAAAGTTGTTTCTCCATCGCCTCCAAAATAACTATAGCTTCCAAATTGGTCATTAATATATTGGGCTAATGGTTTATAGTTTTCTATTTCATATGTTGTTCCATCGCAAATTAAATATCCATCTGGTGCTCTATTTCCCATTTGTGAAATAATACACCCTGTTGGATTATTTCCACCACCACTTTTTTGAATTTCTTCTTTCACTTTTGAACTGATTAATTCATTCAATTTTTCGACACTTATGGTTATAGTAGCATCATCATTTGTAGCCACTAGCATAGAACTATATAGATTTTCTAATGTCTTACTTTCCTCATCCTGTGCATTGATATAATTTTCTTCAGCTTTTTTTGCCATTCCTATTATTCCACTTTTTCCAAATACAAAACCTAATGTAATTCCCGCTAAAATTAACAATATGATAATAGTAACAACCAATGCAACCAATGTAATTCCGTTTTTGGGTAAATTTTAAGCTTTCGCTTACATGTGTAATTCTATTTTGTATTGATCTCGATATTGCCTCTACATTCCTTTTATTATTCATTTTCTCTTGTTCTCCTTTCGCATTTTTGTTTTTCTTATTGTTTACATTTTTCCCATAAACATGCACATACAATATGTTCTATTTTTGAATATTTGCTAAATTTTATGCAATTTATTTTGCCTATATAATTCATTATGTTTCTATTTTACTTCTATGTATATTTATTTGTCAAGTTTTTTTATATGTCATTTTTGTGTCAGCGTTTCTTGATTTATGTAAATTGTTATGATATAATTATTTTATTCACTATAAATTCAAATTGTTTGAAATCACCAAAAAGGAGGACTTATTTATGCAATTATTAAACAATGAAACAACATTATTTATCCATCGGAATATTTTAGCTTCAGCGAAAGGAAAAGAAGCTCTTCAGGATTATTTCCGTGAGAATCCGTTTATCCCTAATCGCTTTATTTTTAAAGCAATTACGGGAGACGGCAAATTGGTTACGAAGGAAGCACCTCTGGCGCAGCAACGTTGCAGTTTGGATGAATGTAGCTTTGGTCATTTTGTTTCGCAGGATGTTATGGACGGCTATGTATATGCCTCATACGAAAGCTTTTTAAGAATCGTTGGACACCCGTCCATATAGTGGACAAAAAAAGACCCGGAAAGCAAATTTTGTTATTTGCTTTCCGGGTTTTCTTTATTCTTTTTACTTAGCATATTCGATTGCTCGTGATTCACGAATCACATTTACTTTAATTTGTCCTGGATAATCCATTTCATTTTCTACTTTTTTTGCAACATCTCTTGCAAGTACTGTCATTTCTGCATCGGTAATTTTTTCTGGTTTTACAATAATACGAATTTCTCTACCGGCTTGGATGGCAAATGATTTATCGACTCCTTCAAAAGAATCTGCAATTTCTTCTAATTGCTCTAAACGTTTGATGTAGGCTTCTAAGGTTTCTCTTCTTGCCCCTGGACGTGATGCACTAATGGCATCTGCTGCTTGTACTAAAACCGCTTCTAAGGTTTGTGGCTCTACATCTCCATGGTGAGCTTGTACAGCATTAATCACTAGTGGGTTTTCCTTAAATTTTTTCAAAATATCTACACCAATTTCTACGTGTGTTCCTTCCATGTCATGGTCGAGTGCTTTTCCAATATCATGTAATAGTCCTGCACGTCTTGCACGTTTGGTATCTAATCCTAATTCGTCTGCCATAATTCTTGCTAAGTTGGATACTTCGATTGAATGATTTAGTACATTTTGTCCATAACTGGTTCTATATTTTAGTTTTCCAAGTAACATTACTAATTCTTGGTTTAGCCCCATAACACCAGTTTCTAAAGTTGCTCTTTCACCTTCTGATTTAATCATGGCTTGTACTTCCTCTTTTGCTTTTTCTACCATTTCTTCAATCTTGGCTGGATGAATTCTTCCATCTTCAATTAGTTTTTCTAGTGCAATTTTGGCAACTTCTCTTCTTAATGGGTCAAATCCAGATAAAATAACGGCTTCTGGAGTATCATCAATAATTAAGTCAATTCCTGTTAGGTTTTCGATGGTTTTTATGTTTCTACCTTCTCTACCAATAATTCTACCTTTCATATCATCATTAGGAAGATTGACAATGGAAACGGTTGTCTCAGATGTATGGTCTGCTGCACATTTTTGAACGGCATAAGTTAAGAGTTCTTTTGCTTTTTTTGTAGATTCTTCTTTTGCTTTTGCTTCTTCCTCTCGAATGATATTTGCTTTTTCTTGTTTAATTTGTTTTTCTACTTCTGTTAGTAAAATCTTTTTGGCTTCTTCTACGGATAAATGAGCAATTTGTTGTAGTTTATCAATTTGCTCTTGTACTGCATTTTCTAATTGTTTTTCTTTTTCATCGAGTTCTTGATACTTCTTATCGTTTTCCCTTTCTTTTCTTTCTAATGCTTCTTCTTTTTTATCAAGATTTTCTTCTTTTTGCATCATTCTTGATTCTTGTTTTTGAATTTCGCCTCTTCTTTCTCTAATCTCTTGCTCTAAGTCCTTTCTTTCTTGCATAATTTGTTCTTTTGCTTTAAATATTTCTTCTTTTTTCTTATTTTCAGCTTCTTTATTGGCAAGTTCTAATATCTTGTTTGCTTCTGTTTCTGCACCTTTGATTTTAGATTCAGCTATTTTTTTACGAATTCCTACACCGACTGGTATAAAAATAACAGCTGAGATTAGAACAGTGGCGATTACGATTACGATTTCCATAATCTTACACCTCTTTCTATTTAATTTTCAATGTTCTAATATATATCATTTCTTTTTTTATATATTAAACCTACCCTTCTATTTTATATGTAATCTATTAAACTGTCAAGCCGTTTGGAGAAAAAATAGCGTAAAAAAAAATACGGAACTTAGATTTTCTAAATACATCCATATTTAGAAAATCTAAGTTCCGCTTGTTATGGTTTATTTTTCTTTCTTTTTTCCAAATGTAATTTCTTGGAATAAGAAGTCATGAAAATCTTGCCATGTAAGTTCAATATGTAGAAAATCATTTAAGTCATCTTCAAATTTTTGTTGTGCTGGTGTTAATTCAACTTTTATTTCTTGAAATAAAAATGCTTTTACTTTTGGCCAGAAACCGGTTTTTGCTGGTAATGTTGATTCAGATACAAATTCCGTTTCTACTCCACCCATTATTTTCTCGCTCATTTTATTTCCTCCTTTGTAATTTTATTCCTTTATCACATTATTTATACTACACATTTTATTTGAAAGCAAGTGTTTTTGCTATTTTTATTATTAAATATTCATGACAGAAATATTACAATTGTGTGACTAGAACCCCAGTCGACTACGTCTACAGCCCCCTTAAATAAATGGGCCTTGTATGCTTCCCCATAAGCTATCTCCTCTTACATTGCTTATTCTCACTGTTTGCATCGTATTTTCTAATGTTCTATTATCAGTTTTTACATACACCATGATGTAATTTGAGGTGTGTCCTTTTATGTATTCTCCTTCTTGTTCTTCCAATAATACTTCTACTTCTTTTCCCATATATGCTCTGTTTTGCTCTTCTTGGTTTTGGTTTGATAATTCGATTAATTTTTTACTTCGTTCTTCTTTCATTTTTCCCTCTATTTGGTTTGGCATGGTTGCTGCTTTTGTGCCTTTTCTTGGGGAATATTTGAAGATATGCATTTTGTAAAATTTGACTTTTTTTAGGAATTCATAGGTTTCTTGAAATTCTTCTTGGGTTTCACCTGGGAAACCGACTATGATGTCTGTTGTCAAAGAAGCATATGGGAAGTTTTTACGAATCAGTTTAATTCCCTCTTCAAATTCCTCTTTCGTGTATTTTCGGTTCATTCTTTGTAAGGTTTCATTACAACCACTTTGTAATGATAGGTGGAAATGGTCACATATTTTTTCTAATTTTACTAATTCTTCAATAAATTCTTTTTGCATTAAGGTTGGTTCTAATGAGCCTAAACGTATTCTCCTTATTCCTTCTATTTCATTAATTTGTTTTAATAGGTCAATGAGTGAGGTTTTACTATCTCTTCCATAAGAGGCTAAATGAATTCCAGTAATGACTACTTCTTTTATTCCCTTTTTTGCAATTTCGGAAATTTCGGTAATAACTTTTTTTTCATTTCTACTACGAATCCTTCCTCTTGCATATGGTATCATACAGTAAGAACAAAAACGGTCACATCCGTCTTGTACTTTAATAACGGCTCTTGTTTTGTCGGTATAGGTGGTTATGCCAAATTCGGCAAAGTCCTTTTCTTGCAATATATTCGAAATGCTTTCCTGCTTTTTTTTCTCATATGCTTGAATATGGCTAACAATATCCTTTTTTTCCTGATTTCCTAGCATAATATCAATTTCTTTTATTTTACTTACTTCCTCTTTTGCAACTTGTGTATAGCAACCAGTTACCACTAAAATCGCATTTGGATTATGTTCTTTTGCTCTTCTTATGATTTGTCTGGATTTTCGATCGGACATGTTTGTTACCGTACAGGTATTTACTACATATACATCTGCTTTTTTTTCAAAATCTATGATTTCATAGTTTGCTTCTATCATTTTTTGTATCATCGCGTTGGTTTCGTATTGGTTTACCTTACAACCGCAATGTAAATAGAGCAACGCTTTTTTTCTTTTTATTTTCTTTGTTTTCC
>CAOJHH010000040.1 GCA_948436025.1 uncultured Clostridium sp.
AGCATTATTGTATCTTTACTGTTATCTCCATATTCTTTAAAGTTCATTTTTTATCTCTCCATTCCTAGCGATTTATTGTAAGTTGTCGCTCTCTTTCTATATTTTTATCCAATATCTTAAATAAGTATATCCATCATCATTGCTATAAATGTTTTCAAAAATGCCACCATTTCTTTCTATAACTTTTTTTGATGCTATATTAAAATCTTTACAAGTAATTAAGACATTATCTATATTTGTATTTTTAAATTTATCTAATGCTAGTTTTAACATTTCACTTGCATATCCCTTCCCTCTTTGGCTTGGTCTTATGCTATAACCTATTAATCCACCAAAAGTCATAAGCACTGGAACTTGTTTCCACCTAACTCCAATAGCTCCTACTATTTCATTATCGTCATTTATTGCCAAATATAAAGTATGTGGTGAATATGTTTCTGGCAAATTTTCTTCATATTTATTTTTTTCCAAGTCATCAATCCAATCATTAAAGCTTAATTTCTCAAGTTTTTCAAAATCTCTTATTCCTTCAAATCTATCTATTCCTGGTATTAATTCGCTTATCATATATTCGTCATATATTTCAATAATTTTTTCTTTGTCTTGTTTTGTAACTTCTCTTAATTCCATACTTTATTCCTTCTCAACAAATTACTATTTTGTGTTTGGATTATATCATAAAAGGCAAGTAATTTTCAACTTAATTACCTGCCCTATACATGTAATTTCTCGAGATAATTATAATACAAAAGACGGATATTTGGTACTATCTGTCCTAAAATTTGTACTATTATTTTTTAGTTGTAAAACATCTTTAAAAGCATTACCAACTCATTGTATAACTTCATAATAACCATGAGTATATGAATCAAATGCAATAGCATTCACTAATTCAATATCGACATTTTCTCCTTGTTCTGTTTTAAATATATTTTGTAAATGATATGTTATATTATTCTCATGCCATATGTTCACATATCCAATCAAAATATTTTTTTCTTTTAAAAATAGATAATTTATACTTATCTCCATTTTTCATTTTAATTAAAATACCGAATGGAAAAAAAGGTGGTGTTAGGCAAGTTTTTACATGGTCAATGTCTTTCATTTCAATTTCCCAACTTACACTTTCTGTTCCAATCAAACCCGATGCTAAAAAGGCGATTCTTTTATCCGTAAAGTAATATTTTCCTGAAACCTGTCGATTAATACTGGTATTAGGCATTTTCCAACAATCTCCTGTTACCTTTTCTGCAAATAATTGCTCATCTTCTTTTATTTCGTAAACTTTTTTCCCCATCCTATTACCTCCTCAATTTTTATTCTTTTAGAATATCACTTAAAAATAATATACATACCATCAATTTCATTTTAGCTTGACACCTATTAAATATAATAAATCAATCGCCTGGAATTGGTCTATTATTGCTCCTTTTATATCTTGTATTGAAATAGCAATTCCTTCTATTTTACTAGTTGATAAATCAATTCCTTTTAAACTGGTTTTAAAAAATTGCGTTTGTGTTAAATCTGCCTCATTAAAGTAAATATTCTTTATTTTAGTTTCTTGAAAATAACTATTTTTTAATATTGTATTTTGAAATAACACATTTTCTATACTTGCTTCTGATAGGTTAATATAACTTGCATTGGTTTCTAAAAATGCAACATGATATAACCTGTTTTGAGTAAAATCACACCCAGATACTTTACAACTATAAAACTCACATCGAATAAAGGTACATTCTTTCCATTGTGTATTTGAAAAATTACATTGTTTAAACAATACATCTCGAAATGTAATCTTTTCGCATACTCCCTCTTGCATACTAACATGATCAAATTTGCAATGTTCAAATTCATTTTCATATAAATTTATATGATTGACTTCTTCATTTTCAAAATTACCATATTCTATCTTTTCACTTTCCCTTATTCTTGCTAAATATTGATTGCTTAACTCTTTTATTTCAATATTTTGTGGTTTTAAAATATTCATCTTTTTCCTCTATCTATGATTTACTTTCTATTAATAACACATTTATCTTGTATCAGTTCTTCTACAATGGTTGTTTGGAGTTAGACAATTATTGTAATGTCTTCCATACTTTCAAATATAATAGCATAATCGAAATGAATTTTCAATATTTTTTTCATTTTTGGATACTTCTCATTGTCATATCTTTGGTTCCAATATATACATCCCTATTTCCATCTAGTTTATGCATTTTTATAATGGTATAGTTGTCGTAGTGATATTCCATACTACCACCATCTTTATAAATTTCTGGATTTGGAATGTCTTTATTCGCTTTTATAATTAATCCATCTAATGTCATTTTTCCAGTTTTTAGCGCTTCTTCTAATGGGATTGTCTTGTTATCTATGGTAATGTTTACCTCTTCTAGTCCATAGTAATATAAGTCACAATCGGTACTATATGGGTCTAATTCTTGGTTACTTGCTATTTTTGTTTTATTCTGATTACTAGCATTTTTTACAGTTAATTCAAATTCTTCATATCCATTTATTAAAATATCGTCTGTGTCTATTTGTGCAGGATAAGTTTCCTTTATATAACCTGTATAGTTAATAATTACTTTTCTTCCAATGCCAAATAAATAGTCGATATGTTCTGTTCCATAGTTAATTACAATTTTATCGGATGACTTTCGTTCTTGTTCATCTTCATTTGGTTCTACTATCATATAGGTAGTAGTTTCTTCTAATACCGTGGCAACAAAACTTTCTTTACTAGGTATATTCGTATTATTTTCTTCCTTGCCTTTTATGATTCCATTATCCTCTGCTGGTTTTTTCGTATTATTAAATATTTGAATTGAACAAAATAATACCAGTAATAATACCATTATTCCTATTATCAAAATTATTTTCTTTTTCATAACCTCACCTTTTTCCTTTCTATTATTTAGACAATTTTTTTCTTGCTTTTAGTTGGTGTTTTGTAAAAATAATGAAAAAAATGACAGTTATCATTAAAAATATAATTGATATTCCCATAAAACTTACTCCTAGATACGGATGTGAATGACTGGTTGGTGTGTAGATTATACTTTCTTGAGTTTTAGAATTCTCTTCTACAATTACATTTTCTTGTTTTTGGGTTTCTTCCTTTTGTGGTATTTGGCTTACTTCTTCTCTATATTGGTCATTTTCTATGATGTTTGTTTCTGGTTCTATTGGTAACACTGCTTTTGGTTGATTTTTAAAGCTAATAACACTTAATATTGCCGTTATCATAAACATTCCTAAATTACTTAGTAATATTTCTAACGTATGCAAGGATTTATAATATTTCCATTTTACGGTTCCTGTAGGAATTTCTAACATCTTCCCTATTTCATCAAAAGATAGATTCGCCAATACTTTTAACGAAATGATTTCCTTTTCTTTATTACTAAGACCTCGTATTCGTTTATCATAACTTTCCTTATCAATGATACGATTAATTTCATCATTATTATCTTCTATTTCATAAATATCTTCTAAACTGATATTATACCTGCTTTTTTTCAAAAAATTAATGGTTTCATTTTTTGTTATCGAATACAACCAACTTGCTTCATTTTTCGTAGGTAATTTACTTTTTTCCATAGTGTATATTTTAGCAAATACGGTTTGAACTAGATCTTCGGCATCTTGCTTGTTTTTTACAATGCTAAAGGCAATACCATATACTAATTGATGGTAATTACTATACAATCTTTCAAAAGCTACCCTATTATTACCTTTTATTTCAATAAATAACTTACTTAATTCTTTTTTATTGATTTGTTCCATTTTAGTAGTCCTTCCTTTTCTTTTATTTATATCATATTATAACAAAAAAAGAAAGATTTAACTTTTACAGCTAATCTTTCTTGTATTCTTACTTTTCTATTCTACACCCATAACATGATAATTAAGAAAACAATTCCTATTCCAATAAAAGAATATCCTGTAATTCTGGTCATTTTGCGAAAGGATTGTTCACTTTTAGGAGTTGGATGAAACATTTTCTCTCCAACTTCATAACTCATTTTAGGAGTATAATTTCCAATTACCATCAATAAAATTCCTAAAATAAGGCATACACTTTTTCCAACATATACATTATTTCCTAAAGCAACTCTTATCATAATACTATAAAATACTACTGTCATTATTGGAATAAACCATTCCATTATTTTTATAATTCTAGGTTCTTCTTTATTTTTTAGTTTATTTGCTTTGGTTGTAAATAAAATGCAAATGGCTTGCACAACTGCCATGATTGCTGGTAAACCAAATAATGCAAAATTCTTTGGTACATAATTATCTGGTATATCGTTTATTGTAAAATGAATTGGCATTTGTTCTGGTAGTTTGTCATAACAAACAATCCCTAATACCATTGGTAATAAACATACCATAACACTCAATATGAATAATCTTCTATTTTTCTTTTCCATTCTTATTTCCTCCTAACTTATAAATCCAAACCAAAACATCTTCAAACACAGAACTATTTAACTCATAAAAGATAAAATTCTTCTGTTTTGTTTCGGTTATTAGATTTGCTTTTTTTAAGTTTGATAAATGATATGATACAGTTGCTCCTGTTAAATGAAAACAACTTGCAATTTCTCCTGCCGTTTTTCTACCGTTTTTTAGTACTTCTAGTATCTCTCTTCTTACAGGATCACTAATGGCTTTCAATGTTTCTGACATTCCCAAGTGAATCACCTCTTTATTAGTATTTCGATATATATCTAAATAGATTATACTATTTTCTAATTCCTATGTCAATAGCTATTTAGAAAAAAATCTAAATAGCTGTTTTTGTTTATCCTGTACTCTTTTTTCAATTCTTTATCTCTGTAAGTCTTCTACTTCTTTCTCTAGTAAAATTACCTTTGTTGCTACCTTTTTTATAAATGCTTCATCATGTTCTACAAAAATGATGGTTGGTTTAAACGTTAAAATGGCTTCTTCTATTTGAATTCTAGTTAAAATATCAATATAATTTAATGGTTCATCCCATACATAAATGTGTGCCCTCTCGGAAATGCTTTTTGCAATTAATACTTTTTTCTTCTGCCCTTCACTCATTTGTGCAATGTCTTTTTCAAATTCTATTTTGGAAAACCCCATTTTCGATAGCATTGCTTTAAAAATACTTTCATCAATCTGATTTTTCCTTCCGAATTCTTTTAAATTTCCTTTTAAATGTTCTGTACTTTGTGATACATATGATATTTTTAAATCGTTTCCTATTTTTATATTTCCACTATATGGTATCTCATTTCCTAATATTAATTTTAGCAAACTTGATTTTCCTACTCCATTTTTTCCCGTAATGGCTATTCGGTCTCCATTTTCAACCACAAAGGATTGCTTTTTAAAAATTGACTTTTCTTCATATTGAATTTGTAATCCATTTGCTAGAATTAATGGTGTTTTTCGACTTTCTAATGGTATTATTTTTAAATCATCTTTTCGGTCAATATTATGTAATAAACCAGCCTTTTCTTCGATTGATTTTTCAATTCTTTTTTCAATTACTTTGGATTTTTTCATCATTTTAGCTGACCTGTGACCTACATATCCTCGGTCAATACTAGAACCTGAATTATCGGTATGATATTTTGATTTTTCTATTTTCTCAGACCAATTTGCTGTATTTTTTGAAGCAATTTCCAATCGATTAATATCCTTTTCTAATTTCTCATTTTGAGCCAGTTCAAATTTATCTCTAGCCTGTTTATTTTCATACCAAGAAGAAAAATTCCCTTTCTGAATTTCTATGTTTGTATGATTAATCGATATAATATGGTCTACTACTTTATCTAAAAAATTTCTATCATGAGACACTAAAATAAATCCCTTTTTTCTATTTAAATATTCCACCAAATGTTCCCTTGTTTGGCTATCTAAATGATTGGTTGGTTCATCAATTAGTAAAAAATGATTTTCTTTAAAAAACAAACTAATTAACAAGATTTTTACTTGTTCTCCACCACTTAACAAGCAAAATTTTCGGTAAAGAATTTCAGCATCACTATGTAGTAAGGCTAATTCTTTAATCATTTCCCAATCCTCTACCTGAGGAGCAATCTCATTTACCACTTCAATTGCCATTTTTTCCTTATCCTCTACTTCAAAAGGAAAATAATCAAATTCTACTTTCTTTGTAATGCTTCCTGTATACTCATATTCCCCAAGTAGTAATTTCAAAAACGTTGTTTTTCCTTTTCCATTCCTTCCAATTAACCCCAATTTCCAATCTGTATCAATTTGAAAAGATACCTCTTCAAACACCTTCTCCATACTTCCTTCATAACCAAATGTTAAATCATGTACATTAATTAAAGACATCTTTTCACCTCTTTTCAATCTAAAATAGTATTTATTTCTCTATCATCTTTTATCTCTATATCAATCTGTTTTATCATTGTATTATCATCTGTTTCATTCGTTTCTAAATAAGAATAATGCTCTTTTACTTGTTTTCTAAGAGTATTTTGATGTACCTTTATATTATGTAGTTTCTCTCTTATGTCCTTAGGGAATATTCTATTTATTGACTTTGTGTATTTCGAACCATCTTGTGGATTTTCATAATCAACAATCTCATCATTCTCAAATACAAATTTATATGGCATAGAACTTCCACTATTATGTATTAACTCACCATCTTGAACATAGTAACTTTCTATTAAAGCCCATACATAAACATAGGTATTGCCATTTTCCTGTCTAATCCCTAATCTCGTAATATCTGTAAACACCTTAAAATCATTGACATTATAATTAGGTTCTGAATTTTTCGTTTTCAAAAAATAATGCGGTTGCTCTTGTCTTATAAGATACTGCTCTACTTTTTCATATAAATAATCTTTATCACTTACTATCGTTTCTTTTAAATTGTAATTTAATACTATTAATATTATTAATGCGATAAAAACAATTACCAAAAATGCTACTATGAATCGAATTTTTTTCTTCATGGATACACCTCCTCAATAAATTATTATTTCTCTATATCTTTACTTTACATTTTTATTTCTAATATACTCTCCCTCACTACTTATCTATCCTATCATAAAAACAGACAATTCTCAATAAATTGTCTGTTTTTATAATTCTTATTTTTTACTTCTAACAATAGAATTTCATATTACCTGAATGAATTGTTTTCCATTTTTCAATAATTTGAAAATAGTGTAATGAAATATCTTCACATATAATATTCAATTCTTTTTCAGGAATGTGACTTTTATTATGGCAAACAACACAACCTCCTGATTGTGTCAACCAAACTTTAGTTGCATTAGCTGATGGATTCCCCTTTGAAATGTGAACATGGATTGGTTCATCATTTTCATTTGTCCAAAAATAGATTTTATATCCGTTTTAATTCAAAAATATTAGGCAATTTCTAATCCTCCTAAACGTGCATATTTAAAAAAGAAAGATGCACCATTTTTAACAATTTTAAGAAATGTTTCTTTTTCTTCATTAGAATAATTTCCGTCTTCTAACACAACTTCATAACTTGGAAGTTCAATAACATACGTATCAAACCCATATTCCATCGGTCTTTCAAAAGTAATGCGGATATACTCTTCACCATTTTCTTTTTTTCCAATACTTGAAAATACTCCTAATGTTCCATCAGGATATTTAGCAAATTCATAAGTCATTCTATTATCACTCTCCTATTGTTTAAGTATAACTTTTTTAATTTATTTCTTCTTATTATACTCCATGCTTCTATAAAAATCTATACTTTTCACAATTATTTCTTAACCTTTTTCTCTTTATGTTTAAAAGAAAATATATAAAATCTATTTCTTTTTCCTAGGCTTTGGTACTGGTGTTACTTTTTCTACTTCCAATATTACCATTTTACAAAACTCTGGATTATCAATATCTAATACATAGTGCTCTTTTGTCCCCTTATATGGACACCCTACTTCAGCTTGTTTCATCATTTCTTCAATACAATCTAACTTTTTTACAAAAGGTACATTATCACAAACAATGATAACTGGTTTATCATTTACATATACCATAAACTCTCCAAACATTTTTTTATAACGTATTTCTCCAATTCCTTTTATTTGTTCACATACGTATTCAATATACTCATTCGTTGTAGCCATCGCCATTCCTCCTATTTCTTTTTATCTTCTTTCTTTTTTTCTTGTTTCTTCATTTCATTTTCTTCTGCTTTTTTCTTTGCTTTTTCGAATATCTTTGGTGCTAGTTTTTTTATAACATAATATCCCATTGCATTTCCTCCTTAAATTTGAATTGACCCATTTTCTTTCAGTGCTTCCCATAATTCATCATCATCAAATTCATTATTGGGGTCAAAATGTTTTTTTAAGATTTCTAAATTTTTTCTTACAAACTCACAAACCTTTTGGTAATCTTCTTTGGATAATTTATTTTCCCCAATCACAACTTTTGGTTCTTCTTCTAATGTTATACTAAATGTATCTTCATAATTATTTCGTTCATTCTGAATACGGATTTTAGGTAAGCATTCTTTTATATTTTCTCCAAATATATTTTTCTTTGGAAATACACTTACGTTTAACCCTGTGCGTTTCGGTCCAATTTCGGTAGAGTAAAAACCCCAATCATCCCCCTCTTCTCCATTTTCTTTTCGAAGAGTTTCTTTTGTTAATGGTAACATTCCTATTTTAATCTTGGTCCAATATTCATAACTTACACAAATATCTCCTTTTACAATTTTACTTAGTAAGTTATATTCGGAGTCTTTTTCAATCACTCCTGTGTATTTTTCAATATCATGCCCAAAATATTCATATGTAAATAACTCCTTATTTCCCCATTCATTTTTCATTTCATAAAGAAATACTAATGCATACGTATTTTCAAAATATTTTTCCCCATTAAATTTTCTTGGTAACCACCTAACCACATAAATTCTATCTACATTATCATCTATATACCCATAATCTATTTCATGTTTTAATTTTACAATATCACCAATCTTAAATTTTTCACTTGCTCCCTTTTCCAAATCTTCTGGATATAACTTAATCCTTTTTTGGGTATCCCAAAGTGCATTTTGATATCGATACTCATAATTCACATATAATATATTTCCTTCATAATCTAAACTATATACCTTATGGGTAGGTTCCAACTTACAAATACTATCTTCATCAAACTCATCATACTTTGTATCAAATTTTTCTGCATATGCTAAATCATCAATTTGAATAATTTGAAAGTCATAATCTACTTGCTCTTTTTTTAACATTTTGGAGAATGAACAATTTGCACCTTCTTCAATGGCTTTTATTCTTGTTTGTAAGTCCTTTACTCCTGCTTGTCTTGCTTGCTCAAACTCACGATACACATTACATTTTGAATCTGGGTCAAAGAATTTAATTCCCTCTTGCGTATAATCATACATTTCAACCTTTACCAAATATAATTTCATTTTATTATCCTTCTTCTCAAATTTTATCATTTTTCAATTTTTAAACACTCTCTTCTGTTTCTTTCGTATGTATGGTAAAAACTTTTTTGGGACTTGTTATTTTTTTTACCTCATCTATTAATTCTTCACTAGCATGTCCAGATGTGTGAATGTCTTTCTGGATTACGGTTATTCCTAATTCTTGAACTCTTTTTAGGAAGTTTTGTATTTCTTCTTTTTCTTTATAACCTCCCCACATAGAATATACCAAACACGCATTGGTAAGAATATCTCCTTTAAATTCAAACATTTCTAAATCTTCTAACATACTGGTTCGAATGTTCATCATAAATGGCTTATATAGCATGGAGCTTTTATTTTTGCCTTGAAAACTTTGTAGATATTGCTTTCGAAATTCGTCCTTTTTCCTTTTCATATATCGTGGCTTATATACCATCACATTATCGAAGGTAACTGGATTTGGTATATTTTTCTTATCTTCTTTTTGTATGAAACTTGTTAAATGTGCCATGTAAATGTCTTGTATTAGGATATGTTTTGTTTGATTGCAGGCTTTTAACATTGTAGTAATTCTATCAATATTAGAAGAGGACATTAATACAAATACTTGCTTATATTCTCTAGCAATATTAGCAAATTCTTCTACTAAACTTTCCTCTTTTTCAAGAATATGAGATTTACTACCAATATTCGTCCCTTCGGTAATCAAATAATCAACCTTTCCAATTTTCTTTAATGTTGGAATAAGGGCACCACCTGTATAGCCATTATCTCTAAAATCACCGGTATAAAGTGCGGTTTCTTCTCCATCGGTTATGACAAACATTGTAGAATTGTAAGCAGAGTGGTCTACTCGATATGGTGTTATTTTAACATCTCCAAATTCTTTTCCTTCTAGCACTTGTCCAAATCGAAATGTTTTTGCTTCTATTCTTGGCTTACCGCTAAAATCGCAAATAATATCATATAGTTTTTTGGTGGTTTCTTCAATATAAATTGGTATTTCTTCTAATATATTGCTTACCTCTCCAATATGGTCTAAATGATAATGTGATATAAATACTGCATTAACTTTGGAATCTCCTTTGGTTAATCCTTCTATTTCCATTTGTTTTGTTCCATCTAAATTGGTCCCATAATCGAATATAATCTTAGCTGTTTTACTGCTAATTTCTGTTACACATCCACCAATTTTATCTCCACCATACGTCTTAATTTCTAACATAAAATTATTTCCTTTCTATATTTCTTTAATATGAATGATTACTTTCTCACCTGTAATTCCGATTTTTTGATATTCATTTTCGAATCGAGTATAACTCCACACAGGAGGATACTTTCCGATTGGCTTATCTTCCTTATAAATACGAATACCATATATACTATTCTTGCTAATACATTCCGTAAAGGTACAACGTGGATTTCCATTTTTATCTAATAAAAATAGATATCCCCATGAACCTTCCTCTAATATTCCGTTTGAATTTGTTCGAACTTTCTTTTTCCCAAAATTCTTCTGCTAATATTCGATTAATAACAAGGTATTCTTCATATTCATCTTCTGGGTTATATTTTGCTTCTATCAATTGCTCTACCTTATTTACTTCAAATTTTTCAATAATACTCTTAGGAAGCATAATACTAAACTCTTCAAATTCTAATTGGATTTTGTCATAATCGGTAATATTCATATCCCCATTTCCTCCTTGTATCGTTTTATCATGTTGTTAAAACTTATTTCTTTATTCCCATATAAACTCATTAACTTAATTATGTTTAATATCTCCTCTTTATTTATCTTTTGAAACTCGGAAGTTTCTATTTTCTTTGTTTCTATATCATAGACTACGTCATTTTCTTGGTTGTATACTGCTATTTCTTGCCCATCTTTGCTCATATTCCAATTAAAAAATACTAATTCCTCAGTTGATATTCCCTCTGGTTTATTCGTGGTTACTATGTTTATATTATTTTTTATCAAATGAAGAAGATATTCTACTTCTTTTTCAAAATCGCTCATCTAATACCTCCTCTATCATACCCTCCATTTTTGCATTACTTTTTCATATTCTTCTGGATAATGAACACCATACCAACCTAACCAATATTCTATCATTGCATATCCAACATTGTGTGCCTTTGGAAATAGGTAATCTATGTTTTGGCATAGGTTGATATACCAGTCTGGAACCTCTAGCTTTACCATAGCGGTTTGCATTTCTTTAGTAAATCCTTTTTTTCTTCCTACACCTTCCATGATGGAATAGGCAGTCCTTCTATCCATTCCTTTTTGCATTAAATATATCATAATATCATCTCTTGAAGAAATAATTTGTGAAACATCAGAGGTTACATTTTTTAGTATCTTATCTAAAATATTGCTTGCACCTATTACATAAATTAAGCCTTGTAGAATATATAATTTTTCAAAGGTATCAATTTCTATTTTCGATATGATGTCTAACATTCTTTCTAAACTGACACAACCATAAAATTCTTCTTTTATCAATATGTCGACTATTTTTATAATATCTTCCTTTTTTTCATCTCCTCGTATCCATCGAGGAGAAACCTTTGTTAACTGGCATAGTTCTTTTAATGGCATAAGCAACTTATGGGATACAATATTGATAGTGGCTAACTTTTTTCCTTCTTTTGATACTATGGTTCTTTTAAAATTATAAATGCCATTACTTTGTTCTATATCGCCACCATTTTTATCAATTCCCTCTTCTTTTAACAATTCATCTAAGTATTCACAAATCTCCTTATGAATGTCGTATGCTACATTGAGAGTAATATCTAATTCTTTGTTAAAATCCACACCTGCAAATGTTTCAAATGGCATATTAAAACCATAATACTTTTGTGGTAAGGGATTACACTGCGTTATTTCTATCAAAAAGGCAACCAATGAGCTACCAATACAACCTCTAAATCCTGTCATATAGCCATATTTTCTTGATTTGTCTGCTAATTTTCTGGCAATTACATAAACGGTATCCCATCCATTAGCTAGAATAGCATCCAATTCTAAATCTAGCCTTTCTTGTATTTCTTTGGGTAGTGGATTTGCTCCATATAGCAAATGTGCTTTACCTAGTGCCTGTCTTTTTACTTCATCGAACATATTATTTTCCTCCTTTAAATTTTCTTTTTATTTATTATAACATATTGATTTTGAAAATGTTATCAGAAAACAAAAACCGAGAAATCCATTGTAGCTGTAAGAATATAGTTTTGATTTTTTTACATTTTATTCCAGTTTCTATAGTCTGTTTTTCCTTGTCACAAAAATAAACCTAAATGTAGAAACACTTAGGCTTATTTTTTCGTTATTAGAACCCCCAGTCCACTTCGTGGACAGCCCCCTTGTTAAAGAGGCTTTTTTGCAAGGCTTTGTAAGGCTTTTGCAATAAAATTATTTTTTAGTATTGTAAATATTACAATGTTGTGGTAGGTTAGGTTCTTATATTCTTTTAATATTAAAAAGTTGTTCTTTTGTATTAATTGTATAGTCTTTTAAGGTTTCAATATTGCTCTTTGTCTCAATCAAAAAACACTCGTACTCCTTCATTAATTTTTTCAATTTATCCGTATATACATCTTCAAATAATCGCTTTGGTGCTAATATGGCTTTTCTTATTTTTATTTTACTAGAATGTAAATCGATTTTTTGTCCACTAACATAGTAAAAAGCTTCTTCTACTCTTGCACAATCTTCTTTGGAATTTTGAATTAAATGTGTAAAAAAGCTATAATATGTGCTTATTTCAAAAGCTGCTCTTAGAAACAACTCTTCACTTTCTTTTTCATCATTATTTTCTATTTTTTCACGCTCACAGATCGGAAGAGCGTCGT
>CAOJHH010000041.1 GCA_948436025.1 uncultured Clostridium sp.
CAAAAAAATTAGATGTAAACTCATTTATTTACATCTAACAGTATACATGTAATTTGTTCTTTGATGTCGTCATATTCATAGAATTTCATTTCTGCAATGGATATGGATACATTCGAATATGCTTGGTATAATGCAAATCGTATTTGTATTTTCTTGGTTGTAATTGGCATATCGTATTCAAATTCATAATATTGTTTTCCGTTTGAACTTGTTTTTTTGGTACATTGTCCGTTTATCATATGTTCTGTTCCATTTTCGTCCCAATATCTTGTTTTTTGATAGAAATAATCATGTTCTTGTGCCTCTTCGGCTACTACGACAATTCTCTCTATTTGGTATGTTTGGTCAAATTCTACAATTGGAGCTACGCTTCCACTGTTAAAGCCTCCTGAGTCCCAGCTATTAATTTTCCAAGCAGTGGTATAATCATTGTCTACAATTGCAAATTGTCCACTTGGGGCACTTCCCCCTGGATAGCTAACATTAGCAATATGTGCTGTTTTTGCTTCATTTTCAATTGGACGGTTGATTAGTTTATAATTGCTCGTAATTGGTGGGTTAATGTCTGTGGTTTCTCCTACACTAACTAATGATGGACTTCCTTCCCCTATTGGGTTATTTCCTGTTACATAAACTTGATATCTGGTTTTATCTTTTAATTCCGTTAATTTATAGGTATTTTCTGTAATGTTTTGTGCAATTTTAATATAGTTTCCTACTCCGTATTCACGGTAGTAAACATTGTATGAATCGGTATCCTCCATCTTTTTCCAACTTGCTTGTAACATACGGTATCCACCGCTTACACTTAAATTGTCTGGTGCTGGTGGCTTTTTATCGGCTTGTGGTGTTACCGATATGGTTTTAGAATAACCACTTTTCCAATCTCCATTTATGGATTGTACTTTTACGGTATAGGTAGTTCCGTTTTTTACTTTTCCACCATCAAAGTTAGAAATCATTATTTGGTTAACTGCTGTATAGTAGGTTTGTGTTTTTCCATTACTACTTACTTCTATTTCATATCCTGTAATGTTCACCATTTTCTTCCATGTCACATTAAATGATGCACTCAATGGGGTTGCTACTACATTTTCAGGAATATCCATTTCTGGTTCTGGAATTTTACTTTCCATGTCATTTAAGAATTCTACTTTGGCAATGTCGGCTAATTTGTTACTTGTTGTTTGTGTAATTTTTATTGTAACTCTTTTTATTGCAATTTGTCCTCCTAGGTCGATTAGAATGCTTCCATCTTTTTGTAGAGTTGCTACTGATTTTCTGGTTTTGGTACTTGCTACAAAGGTTGGTGATATACTTGCTAATTTTTTAGAGGAAATGGCTTCGATTTGAGTTGCTATTTCGGTGTTTCCAATCTTAACTTTTATGGTATGTTCTGTTCCATTCTCATCTTGATAAACAACTTCTACTTCCCCTTTTTGTACTGTATTGGTTTGTTCTTTTGGTGGAGCAATGACAATTGCTTCTGTTTTATTTTGGTTGTTTTTTAAGTCTACTTCTAGTGTTACTGGATTGTCGATGGAAATGGGATTTCCGTTTTTGGGTTGTAATTGTAGTATTTCATTGTTGTTTTCAAAAATAGAGGAAACGTCTCCTTTTGTTATGATGGTTCCTGTTTGTAGGGTAACATTTTCCTTGGTTAGTTTTAACATCTTTTGTTGTGTCCCTTTTATGTTGTTGTTACGGTTTAAGGCAATGTATGATAGGTCTATAATGTCAATTTTGTTGTCGTGATTTAAATCATATTTTGCCTCATAATCACCTTGTTCGATTCTCGCAATCATTAGGGTTTCATCTACTTTGTTAATTTGTGCATCTTCGTTTATATCACCTAATCCAACAATACCATATGGTGTTTGATTGTTTTTGTATACATCATTTATTTCGTGTCCATTGCTTAGAACAATTTTCGTCACATCTCCTTTTACTTCTACTTGTTGACTATAAGGAATATAATTTTGTCCTTGTATTGTTAAGGTATAGTTTCCTTCTTCTAGCCCATCAAAGTGATAGTAACATCTATCTTCGTCTTTTTCAAATTGTCCCATTATAGTATTGGTATCTTTTTGTAAGGTAACCTTAAAATTGGCTTGGGTGGGTAGTCTTAAAATAATCTCTAATTCAAGTTTCCCTAGTGTAATTGTCTGCTTTTCTAAAGGTTGGCCTACGAAATTGTTCATCTCTTCTTGTGGTATTTCTTCTTGTGGTTGTTCTTTATTTTCTTGTTGCGTTTCTTGTTGTGTTAATAGACCATTTTGTTCTTCTGGAGCTACATTTGTCGTTACCTTTTCCTTTTGCTGTTTTGTACTATTTTCTTCTAAAGTGGCTTCTTCGTTTGTTTTAACTGTTTCACTTGTATCTTGGATTTCATCTTGTTGTTTCATTTCTTCAGAATTACTTGTTGTTTCATTTAATTCTTCTGTTGGAGGAACCTCTTTATTTTCTGCTGAAGTTTCTTGGTTTGTTTGTTCACCTTCTTTCTTTTCCTCTTTATTGGATATATCATTTTTGGGTGCGTCTGTCTCCTTTACGGGTTCATCCACACAAATATCCTCTTCTTCTTTTGTAATTTTGCCATCTTCGTTTTCAATTTCTTGTTCTGTTTTCGAACTGATAGAATTGTCCACTTTTGTAGTCGCCTGTTCTACGGGCTTAGGCATTTGGTCTTGTTTTTTTGTAACAGGCTCACTGGCTACATCGGTATTTTCGGCATACTTGGCTACTTCTTGAATAACCTCCACACCAATGGATATGGGAGAGGCTAATAAGCTTAGTATTAACGTTAATACCATTGTTTTCGTAAATGCTTTTCTCATAACACCTTTCCTTTCTTATTTTTTTCTTAAGCCTATTCTATGTTACTTCTTATTTTTTTTCAAGCATTTTTGCAAATTTTATTTTTTCTTTTTCCTGTTTCCGTAAGAACTCTAACTTATTGCTTCTGTTTTTCGTAAACTAAAAAAGAAAGTAACAATATGGTTTACTTTCTTTTTTGGTTGTTCTTCTGTTTGTTATATATATTCAATTGGAAGCATATAATTTTTTTCGTCAATTGCATGAATGTCTTTGGTTAAACAAATAACCACTCCATTTGGTGAATTCATTTCAAATTTATCGACAATATTAAAATGCTTGATGGCATCTTTTCCGGGATTGGCCCCCTTCTTTATTTCAACAGGATAAATATTATCTTCGTGAATAATTAATAAGTCAATCTCTTTTCCATTGTTATCTCTATAATAATATAGGTGCTTTCTTGGGTCACGTTGATGATTGGTATAGCTTTTTACAATTTCTGATATGATATACGTTTCAAAAATTGCTCCACTATATGCACTACGTTCTAATGTTTCACTACTTACATAACCTGTCAAATAACAAGCAAGTCCTGTATCCATAAAATAGATTTTTGGTCTTTTAATAATTCTACCAATATTGTTGTTCATATGTGGTTGTAAAAGGAAAATAATATAGGTGTTACTTAATATTCCTGTCCATTTCGTGATGGTTTCTGAGTCTATTCCTACATCGTTTGCAATGTCTGTCGCATTAAATTCTTGTCCTGTTCTTGCTGCCATACTTGTAATAAATTTTAGAAATTTGGGTTCTTCTTGTATGTTTACTATTTTTCTAACATCTCTTTCAATATAGGTTCTTAAATAAGAAGAAAAAAAGGCTTCTAAACTAACTTTATCATTTTTATATAATTCAGGATAGCTTCCTCTAAAAATTCTTTTAAACAAATTGTTCATATATTCATATTTTAATGGTGTTTTCTTTTTTATTTTATCAATATCAGGTATAAATATTTCTTCTTTGGAATGATAGATTTCTCTAGTTGATAAAGGATGTAAATCGATAATTCCTACTCTTCCCGCTAATGACTCTGTAACATTTTCCATTGTTTCAAATATTTGTGATCCTGTTAAATAATATAATGTGTCAACATCTTTTCCGTCTCCAAACATTTCGTTTTTTCTTGCTTCATCAATTTTTATTTTTATATAAGATAGTAAATTGGGTGCATACTGAAATTCATCAATAATAAGTGGAACACCATGTACTCTTAAAAAAGTTTCTGGGTCTTCTTGTGCCATTGTTCTTTCTCTTAAATCGTCTAAACTTACTTCATTTATGGTTTGTTGTTTATTTGTAGTAATGTATTGTAATACAGTACTTTTTCCAGATTGCCTAGAACCAGTAACTAATATGGCTGGAAAATTACCATACATTTCATCTAACTTTGTTTCAATTGTTCTATGGATATAAGTACGGCTCATGTTATTTCCTCCTTTTTATACAAATTCCGAATTGTAATCGGATTTTGTATAAATTATAACACAAAAAAACCAAATAATCAATAGATTATTTGGTTTTCTATAAATATACATAATGCTATTTCGATAATATCGTATGTATATTTTTTCTACTATATATCGACATAATTAGTGAAACACATACCATATATAGGATAATGCTCATATCGTTGTGAATGATAAATGGTATATTTATTTTTGGAAAATTTACTATCCCCACTCTTGTAAGGAAATCTAATATAAACGGTATTATCAAAAAATATCCTATTCCCAAATTTAACATTTTTCCATAATGGTCTTTTGTTTGTTGATAGTTGAAAATTAATTTTATAAATAAGAGCATAAATATGAAAGTGATAAACATTCCGCAGATTTTCCCATAATGTTCTACTAAATATACAAATGAGTAATTTGAGAAATTTGTATAAACGTATTCTAAATATGGATCTGCCTCTAATTGTACCTCTCCAAACATTTTACTTTGTATTATTCTTTGTTGTAATTGCTCATAATCGCTTGGAACCTGTAACCTTTTGTAGTTGTATGAAAAGATATTTATTAAAAATATAATTAAGATTGTTGACCAAACACTCTTCAAAATTTTCCTATTCTTTGTTTTAGGTAATGTTTGTAATTTAAAAAATGTTAACACAAGATACATTCCTGCAATTATATACATAAGCGTCACTTCATTTGCTTTGTATAATAAATACATTGATGATATTGAAAGTGCAATTATTATATGAATATCTTTTCTATTCTTTGTTTTTGTTATTAATCCAACAAATGATAGGATGTATAAAAAAGTTGCCAATATATTTAAATTTATATGAATTTTTTCTATCGTATCAAATGCCCTCATGTCATATAATGCAATATCAATTATGGTACATATCATTCCTAGTATTCCTATACCGTAGTGAGGCTTTTTGAATTTTTCTATAATCCATAAGATAGCATAGTATTGATATGATTGTGCCAACTGTAATGTATGCTATATTTCTAATAGTGTATGGTATGTTTTCATCCATTTTCTTTGCCATTGTAGTAATTAATAAAACATTTATCAATACTAAGACTATTCCAATGGTGAATAATTTCCAATCTAGTTTTTTTCGATATATTTTGTTAAATTCTTTTCCAATTGTTTCTGGATTTCCCATATTTTTTATTGCTATTAACTCTGCTTGTTCTTTTTCAATTCCCTTTTCAATATTATAATTTCTTTCCTCAAGAATATGTTCATATAATTCTTGTCTTATTTCTTCTCTCGTTTGCGGACATTTTATTTCATTGCATACTATATCAAGAAAATCATGAATACAATTCATTTTTAACTTTCCCCCCTTCTAGTATGTTATTGATACAAGTAAAATACTTTTCCCATTCCTTTTGTTCTCTAGCGAAAGCTCTTTTTCCTTTTTGTGTTAATACATAATATTTTTTCTTTCGCACGCTTGCCGTTTCTTCCCAATAAGAATTGATTAATTCTTCGCTTTGTAGTGAATGTAATAGTGGATATAAACTTCCTTCTTGAAGTGAAAAGTAGCTATTGGATAATAACTTTAATTCTTGTATAATTTGATACCCATACATATCTTTATTAGAAAGTAGGCTTAAAATAAGCATTTTGATGTCACTTCTAGTAAAATTATATTTGCTTCCCATAAAATTCCTCCTTTAATACATAGAATATCTATGTATTAAAGGATACTATAATAATCTTAATTTGTCAATATTTTTGGACATAAAAAAAAAGCCAACCATTAAGAGTTAACTCAAAACCATTGACCTTATAATGGAGCCACTTCCCAGATTCGAACTGGGGACCCCCGCATTACAAGTGCGGTGCTCTGGCCAACTGAGCTAAAGTGGCATTCTTGGTGACCCCTACGGGAATCGAACCCATGTCTCCGCCGTGAAAGGGCGATGTCTTAACCGCTTGACCACGGGGCCTTGTAAAGAATACTTGTAGAAAGTATTCTTTGGTGAGCCATCGCAGACTCGAACTGCGGACAACTTGATTAAAAGTCAAGTGCTCTACCACCTGAGCTAATGGCCCAAAATGTACCTGTAAAATAGGCACCTTAATATGTTACTACATTTTGCGTTTTCTGTCAATCCTTTTTTTACTTTTTTTTCATTTTTTTGTTACAAAATGTTCACCGATTATGCATTTAGCATGTTTACTAATTCGTCTACATCGATTCCATGCACCATACATGCTTCTTCTATGGTTTCTCCTTGTGATGCTGGACATCCTAAACAGTGCATTCCTGCATTTAGTAAAATTTCTGCTTTTTCTGGTGCTACTTCTAGTAATTCACCAATTTTCATTGTCTTTTCGATTTTCATTGTTTCGCCTCCTTTTTTTCTATTTTTTCATATTTTATCATATTTATTCAAAAAAGTATAGACAAATTTCTTTTTTTGTTGTATGATGTTTTCTAGCGTTAGGTGGTGATAACCATGGAACAGTTAGTTCACTTGTTTTTTATCACTTTCAGCCTAAATGTGTTCATTGTTTTTTATTATCTGTATCTTTTTTTCGATACAATCTTGTTTCACAATTTGCAAGGTTCCAAATTGAATTTAAAACAACAACATAATTTGAAGTAGGAGGCTTTTTTATGCGATTTCGAAAACTTTTTGGTAGATTAGGCTTTACCGGTGTGTATTTGGCTGTTTTCTTAGCACTCGGGTATTTTGTGTTTTCCCCTATTTATACGGCGGATTCGATTATCATTCCTTATTCTTTACATCCATATGATATTTGTATTCGTTATCCTGTTATTTGGATCAAACTAAAGGGCTATTTTATTTTGTTTTACCTTTTGTCTTCTATTTTGATACCGAATTTTCTTTACACAAGATTATGGGAAAAGTTACGGCCCCAAGATATTTCCAAATCGAAAAAAACAAAAAACAATGTTATCACAAGTTCCTTCCGAAAATCTTTCCTTATTGGTGGGAAAAAATGAAAGTGAAAATTTAGTATTTATTCCAGAAAAAAGTTTGTATCAAAACATTTTTATCTGCGGAACCATTGGAAGTGGTAAAACTTCTTCTTGTATGTATCCTTTTACAAGACAATTAATTCGTTCTTTTTCGAAAAATCCAGAACATAAAATTGGTATGTTAATTTTGGATGTAAAAGGAAACTTTTATAAAGAAGTGCTTCGTTTTGCTAATTCAGCTGGTCGATTAGAGGATGTTCATATGATTGAACTTGGTGGCAATACCTTTTATAATCCTTTGGATAAACCGAATTTGAAACCGTCTGTTTTGGCCAATCGTTTAAAAACAATTTTAACTCTGTTTTCTCCCAATAATAGTGAATCGTATTGGCTTGATAAGGTAGAGCAGGTTTTAACGGAAAGTATCAAGTTTTGTAGGCTTTATAATGATGGGTATGTTACTTTTGTAGAGCTTCATAAGTTGGTTACTCTTCCTGAGTATTTCCTAGAAAAAGTTTCGGTGATTAAAGAACTGTTTACCAATGGGCATCTTTCTAAGCGTGATTGTTATGATGCTTATTCGAGTATTGATTTTTTCCAAAAGGAATTGTTTTCCCTAGACAGTAGAACACTTTCGATTATTCAATCTGAAATTACTCGTATTACGAATTGCTTTGTTTCGGATTATGAAGTCTTACATACGTTTTGCCCAAAACGTGAAGAAATTAATTTTCATGGTTTTTATCATTTGGTTCAAAATGGGGATATTGTTGTTTTAAACATGAATATCTCACAATATCAAAACTTGTCTAAAATTATTGCAGCTTACTTAAAATTGGATTTTCAAACAGAGGTATTAAATCGTTTGTCTGACCCTTCGATTACTTCTGCCCGTAGTGTTTGTTTTATTTGTGATGAGTTTCATGAATATTGTACCACCTCAGATGCTGACTTTTTTGCTCAGTCTAGAGAAGCAAAGTGTATTAATATTGTAGCAACACAGAGTTATTCTTCTTTGCTACATACTTTAAAAGATGAATATGCCGTTAAGGTTATTTTGCAAAATATGATTAATAAGTTTTGGTTTCGAACGGATGATAGTTATACGATTGAGGATATTCAAAAACAGATTGGGAAAGAGGATAAGGTTAAGATGGTAAAATCCATTTCGGAAAATGCGCCAAAAACGAGTTTTCATTATTTAACGAATTCTTTTGTTTCTCATGGTTCTGGTTTATCCGAAAGTATTAATGAATCGATTTCTACGGATTTTATTTACGATTCTCACTTTTTTACCCAAGAGTTGGAAACCTTTTCATGTTTGTCTTTTTTATCCGATGGTTATAAGATTTTAAAACCAATGAAATTAAAATTAATTCCCTATTTTTTAACGAAATTTTAAGGAGGTATTTGTATGAAACATAAAAAATTGTTTTGTTTGTTTAGTATGGTTTGTTTATTTTTGATTTTCTTTTTTTCCTTTTCAAATGTGAGTATGGCGGCTGACCAAAAGCTAGTCAATACCTTGAAAAAGGCTTTTGAACAAATTGAAGATTGGTTGTTAAAGTTGGCTACTCCTGCGGCTGCTGTTGCGGTACGGAACTGGGGTGTTTATGAAAAAGTTTAGTTTTGGTGATGAGGAACGTATTCGTACTGGTCAAAAGTTAATAAAAGGTGCGTTGTTTTCCTATGGTTTTATTTTGGCAATTGATTTAATTTTGTCTGCCATTCAATCCTTTTTTTAGATAGTAGGTGATGTTTTTTGGAAGAAGAAGTAAGTATTGCCTCGATTATTATTGATGCGATTAATACCATTTTTCAAACTCTGTTTTCGTCCATTGATACCAATGTGGCTTCCATTTTAGATGAGGTTACTTTTATTGATAGTAGTATTTTAAAGACTTCGTACTTTTCCTCTATTTTTGGAAGCTCTACAACAAGTGGTATTTTATTGGTTGCCAATTCCCTTATTTTAGGTTTTTTATTGTATTATGCTGTTCGTTTGCTCCTTTCTCATTTATTAATTACACAGGCGGAACGTCCTACGAGTTTTCTTTTTAAGTTACTCTTTTTTGGCATTTGCATGAATTCTTGCTTTTTTATTTGCGAAAGGCTTTTGTTTTTCAATCATACCATTTGTTCTTTAATTCAAAGCATTGGGCATGATTTATTTGGCGAGTCTATTACGTTTTCCAATTTGTTTAGTCGCATTAATTCTATGATTGTGATTGAACAAACGAATTTTAATATTTTTTCCATTGATGGGATTTTAAAGAGTTTTTTATCCATTAGCTCGATGAACTTAGTTTTTACTTATGCCATTCGCTTTATTTTAGTAAAGGTGTTTGTGTTGATTGCTCCATTTGCCTTTTTATCGCTTTGTAATAATGCTACCGCTTCGTTTTTTAAAGCTTGGATAAAATGTTTTCTTTCCTTGTTATTGGTTCAAGTTTTTATTGCTTTGGTACTGGTTATTCTTTTTTCTATGGATTTTCACCCAGATAATATTGTTTCCAAATTTCTTATTTGTGGTTCCATTTTCGCTCTACTAAAAGCAAATGACCTAGTAAGACAATTTTTAGGTGGCATTAGTACAGATATTAGAACTGGTATGCAAGGTATGTCAAATATCTTAAAATCCTAAAAGATGATAACTTGAAAATAATTTTTTATTGTTATGTGTATTTTATCAAAACACGAAAGGACTGGTACTTTTATGAAATTCATTTTCCCTCAAAATTATTATTTTAAACACAAGTTACTTGGTATGTTTGATGCTTCTACTCTTATTGTTAATGGCATTTGGGGACTTTTCATCTTTTGTTTTCTTAACTTATTCTTTACAAACCTAAGTCTTAAGATTTTCCTATTCATCCTCTTCGTCTTTCCCTTTTTGCTTTTTAGCATTATCGGTTTTAACCACGAAAATATCTTATATGTGTTTTACTACATTTGCAAATACCTAAAACGCCCCAAAATCTATCTATACAAATAATATCGAAAAAAGTCGCTTGCTTCTAAGGTTTCCCATGAAACCATTTTCTCAAACTCCTTGTTCCGCAAGGAGTGTCTCCATAATTAAAAACCTCTGTTGTCCATTCCCATACCTTTCCTCCTATATTATATATATTATTGACTGGTGTGGTTTGCCTAGTTGGTACTAATATACTACTATATAATCTACTTATTAGCTTAGTATTATCTTGATACATACCTTCTACTATTTCTTTTGCGTTATCTCTTGTGATATAATTCCATACTTGTTTTCCTTTTTTATTAGTGTCTACTTTAAGAGAAAAAATTCATATTCTAGCATTCCCCTAATTAATCTTCATTTTAAAAATAATTGCTCAATTTCATATACAAATTGGGGTTAAATTTTGCTTGACAATTAAATTTTAAAAGTGATATAGATTTTTGCAATTTTACTATACCACTTTATATATAATTTTAAAAATTAACACACCAGACTTGACAAACTTTTAATAATTTTTATACTCACATTTGAATGTTCCATCTTGAATAGTTCCTATGGTAATACTACCATTTCCTCCAGCACCTCCTGGATAGTTTCCTGTTTTTGCTCCTCCTGTTACTGTTATACTACTTGGTATAAAGTTTTCGCAAGTTTCATAAAAAACATTAATACTTCCTCCCCCTGAGCCACCTCCTGTTACGGATCGGCTATCCCATGCTGTATGTGCTGAAGCACCATGTGATGAAAGTGTACCCATATTTTTTATTATTCCTGCTTTTATAACTAGTAATCCACCTGTTCCATATGAAGGATTTCCTGCTCCCCTTGTACTTGGTTCACCATCTATTCTAGAACCTGCAGGGCCACCAATATCTGAACCAGCAGAACCGTGCATACTTTTTGTAGACACCACTTACATACCAGTGAGATCCACTGCCACCTCCACTTCCACCAGAATATGAAGTCCCATTTCCCCCACGTCCGCTCGTTATATTATTAGGACTGTACAATTTTACTTCGGCTCCTCCAGAACCTCCTCCTCCAGTTCTCCTCATTGAACCATTTGCACCATTGTTTCCTGGCTGTAATGCCCAATCATTTCCAGAATTTAATGTAACAGCCGACCCTCCATTAGCACCTTTTGCTGGTATATATTCAAAAGAATCGTCTTCATTTCTCCACAAATATACATCTTCTCCTGTTGCTTTTGCTCCTCTTGCTGTCATGCTAACACTTCCATTATTCGTAAAAGTTCCTGTGCAATATATCATTAATCCTTTTGGACCTCCATATCCCTCACTACTTTTGCACGCTGTAACTCCTACTCCATTATTAATGGTTAAATTTCCATTTACTTTTAATATGATCATATTTTTTGCTTCTTGGCTTTGAGTTGCCACATCTGTTACATCTCCAAATTCATATGTGTTACTATTTAATGTTGCTCCCACCATTGGTATTTTTCCATCTAGTATTATATTTCCTTCATAATAAATTGTATTTATTGTATATTCCTTTGCATTCTCTTCTATTTTTATTTTTTTCGTTGTACTACTTTTTACTTTTGAAATACCATCTAATAAAGATTCTCCTTCTACCATTTCTCCATCGTCTACTTTTACTTTTGCTACTGTCACTCTTCCATTTATTCCAACAACTTTAAATTGATAAGTTCCTTTCCCACTTACTTCAAATATTTTATTGTTATTTCCATTTTCACTTACTAACGTTCCTTCATTTATTGGTTCGATGGTTTGAATTTCCTCACCTGCTACAATATGTATCTTTATTTTTCCATTTGTGTTATCCATTGTGGTTCCAGTTAATAGCACTTTGGGTCTCTCTCCTTCTACTCTTTCTCCTATGATAACATTTTTATTTGCTTCTACAATAAATTCGTAATTTTTATATTCCCCTTCTAAACAATCTTCTTCTTCGATTGTTACATCTATTCCCTCTTCTTTATAGCGATTAGCTATATCCTTAAATGTGATGTCTTCTTTTTTTTCTATTTCTAAGTTTCTTATCTTAAGTTCTAATTCTTCTTTTACTTGTGCTTTTTTATGTTCTTCTCCTGCCTGTTGAGCTACTTGAAGGATTCCTCTTTGTCCAATTGATAGTTGAATACCAATTCCTGCTAATATTATTAATAAGATAATTGTAATGACCAGAGCAATTAATGTGATTCCAGTTTGGGCTGACACAAAGCCTGCCACTATCTGTTTCTTTCTTTTTTTCAGTTCGATGTAGCCATCGCCCCCTAGATTTCTTTGTTTATCCATATCTTTTCTTTTGCCTCCTATATTTTTTCTTCCTTATTGTTTACATTTTTTCCATAAATATGTAGATTACTTTTTTGTATACACATAACAATAGCCTTATAAACTTGTTTTTGTATTTGCTTTGCCAATGTACACATTCATTTATGTCTTTATTTTACATATAACTATATATATTGTCAAGTGTATATTTCCACTTTTCCCGTTTTCTTTTTTTCTTATGATAAAAAATTTTTTTTCTGTCAATGATTTTGGAAAATGTCCCAAAAATTTTTAAACATTAGCCCTAAAAAT
>CAOJHH010000042.1 GCA_948436025.1 uncultured Clostridium sp.
TACTGTATCAATGATTTTGACTTCTTTTAAACCAGTCAATTCACGGATTTAGGTTATTATACTACTATTTACATAAAATTTCAATAATTGTTATGTATTCGGTTTAAAAGGTGTATCTTTTGACAAGACTTTTGTATAAATTTTCACAAAAAGTCTTGACAGGGCATATGATATGGTATATATTAATATATGAACATGTATGCATATGAAAGGAGAAAGGATGGAAGAGAAAGAGTATATCTGTGGCGAGAAATGCCCACATTATCAAACAATTCGCAAAGTAAAGCAAGAAGAACCAAATGAGGAAGAAATTGAAATGGTATCCAATATGTTTAAGCTATTTGCAGACAATACAAGGCTTCGTATTATTTGTAGTATTCTAAATACGGAATTATGCGTGTGCGATTTGTGTGAGTTACTGGATCTAAATCAATCAACCGTATCACATCAGTTGCAAATTTTGCGAAACGCAAAATTAGTAAAATATCGAAGAGAAGGAAAACAAATTTATTATCGTTTACAGGATGAACATATTGAACAAATTATTTCAACAAGTTTAGAACATATTAGAGAAGAGGAGGGAAAAATCAAATGAGTTGCCATCATTGTGAAAATCAACATCATCATGAACACGAACATCATAGCGAAAAAGAAGAAAAATTATCAAAATATTTATATGGAATTGCCATTTTTTGTTTTGTGTTATCTCTTATTCCTATTTTTGCACCCTATAAAATAGAGCTAATTGCATTAACCATTCTATTTTCTGGTTATGAAATGCTATTTCATGGAATCAAAAATATCTTTCGCCTAAATTTTGAAGAAGAAACTCTTATGACCATTGCGGTCATTGCAGCCTTTGCACTTGGTGAGTATCTAGAAAGCGGTTTGGTAATTTTATTATATCGCCTTGGTGAATTCTTAGAAGAACGAGCAAGCGAAAAATCCGAAGATAGTATCAAAGAAATTGTAAAAATTAAAGCTGATACAGCAAATCGTGTTATTAATAATACCATCGAAACCGTAGATGTAAAAGAAATTAAAGTAGGAGATACGATTTTAATAAAACCAGGAGAAAAAATCCCTGTGGATGGCATTATTTTATACGGAGAATCCAAAATTGATACATCTAGCCTTACAGGGGAGAGTACACCAATATATGTTACAAAAGAAAACGAGGTGCTATCTGGAGGAGTTAATTTAACAGGAGCAATTACCTGTAAAGTAATAAGAGATGTAGAACATTCGGCAGCTTCTCAAATTGTCGATTTAGTGTATGAAGCAACCAATAACAAAGGAAAAACAGAAAAATTTATGACAAAATTCTCGAAAATATATACTCCTATTGTTATTGTAATAGCAATATTAATTGCGATTGTACCCTTTGTATTTAAGTTAGATACCAAAGAATGGATACTAAGAGCACTTATTTTCTTAGTTGCTTCGTGTCCATGTAGCTTAGTCATATCGGTTCCATTATCCTTTTTTACCGCACTTGGAAAAATATCCAAAAAAGGAATGATTGTAAAAGGAACCAAACATATTGAAAATCTTGCTAAAGCAAGTGTAGTTGCCTTTGATAAAACAGGAACGTTAACCACAGGAAAAATGAAAATTGAACAAATGGAAGTATTTGGAGAATACACGAAAAAAGAGGTTCTTTCATATATGTATAGTTTAGAGTTACTTTCCAACCATCCCATTGGAACAGCAATTAAAGATTACCAAGATAACATGGAAGAAAAGCAAGTAGAAGGCTATAAGGAAATCGCAGGACATGGACTATATGGAAAAATAGAACAAAAAGAGGTTCTTTTTGGAAATCATAAGCTATTAGAACAATATCAAATTATAACAGACAAAGCAATATCTGAAAATATGGTTGCAAATAGTACAGAAATAGAACAAGACATGATTAGAAGTAATAAAGAAATACCCCAAAATGCAATTTGCTTGGTTGTAGAAAGAAAAATAGCAGGATATATTACCGTAACAGAAGAAATCCGAAACGAAAGCAAAGAACTAGTAAAAGAGTTAAAAAAGATTGGCGTAAAAAAGACCATTATGCTAACCGGAGATAACGAAAAAAATGCCAGAAAAATAGGAAAAGAGTTAAATTTGGATGAAATAAAAGCCGCACTCTTACCACAAGATAAGTTAAAAGCAATTGAAGAATTAAAAAACAGAGGAGAAAAAGTAATTTTTGTAGGAGATGGCATTAATGATAGCCCAGTATTAGCAAGTAGCAATTTTGGAATTGCCATGGGAGCAGGAGCGAACATAGCAAGCATTACCGCAGACGGAATTCTTATTTCCAATAACCTAAGAGCAATACCAAATATCATAAAAACTGCCAAACGTGCCATGGCAGTAGTAAAAGCCAATATTATTTTTTCACTTATTGTAAAATTAATTGTACTAATACTAGGAGCCATAGGAATAGCCCCAATCTGGCTTGCAATTTTAGCAGACACAGGGGTAACGTTCTTAACCGTTGTAAATGCCGTTCAAAATATAAAATAGGGAAGAGAAATCTTCTCTATTTTCGAATTTTATAAAATGCTTGCATATAGAATATAATTTTGGTACAATACTATTGTAAGGTGGTGATAAAATGGTAAAAGTAATAAACTTACAACCAAGATATGGAATACGAAACAAAATATTTGTAAGACCTAATAATGTGTTAGAAGAAGATTATTTAAGCATGATAAGAGCAATTCGAAAATCGGAAAAGGATATTGAAAATGGAAGAGTATTTCTAGCAGAAGAAGTGTTTAAGGAGTTGAAACAAAAGTATGAATATTAATGATAAGTATCAAGTAATATTCACAAAACAGTCTAGAAAGGAAATGAAATATATCTATCATTATATTTCAAAAACATTATATGCAAAAGTACCAGCATTACAATTAATGAAAGAAATTAATAGTAAAGTAATTAATCTCTCCATTTTTCCTAGATTATATTGTGAATTAAAAATACCAAATTCAATGGGTATGGAGTATCGTAGGCTAATAGTTAAAAATTATATCGTTATATACAGAATTAATGATAAGAAAAAAGAAATTTATATAGTACATATTTTTCATTCCAAGAGTGATTATCAAAGAAAATTGTATTCTAAATTTTTAAATCTAAAATAAAATCAAATAAAAATAATTTCATAAAATAAATGAAGGTGCAAAATACGGACCATTACTTGACATATAAAAATAAATGTTTTAAAATGCATTTTGCAAGGAGAGAAGAAGTATGGTATATTTGAAAACATTTCAGTTAAATGAATATCGAAGTCGAAATCAAAATTTGTATCCTTTTAATGTACTAAAGGGAAAAGAGCCAGATGTATTTGTGTTTGAACCAATTACCGTTTTGTATGGGAATAATGGTTCTGGGAAATCGACGATTTTAAATTTGATTGCACATACGTTAAATTTAAAGGGAAAAGAAAGAAATGAGCCCAAACTACCAGGAATGGATCCAAATGGCTATGAGGATAAGTATATTGATTTTGAAACATATGCAAAACTATGTGAATATGGAGTAACACAAGATGAGTTTGGAAGAAAAAGAGCCATACCAGAAAATAGTCGCTATATTAAAAGCGAAGAAATTTTGTATGAAATACGAAAAATTCAACAAGATGCTATTTTAAAAGAAGGCATAGAAAGTAATTTAGCTAGAGAAAGAGGATTACAAGATACTAAAAAATTTCTACAAACAAAAGAAGGTGAAAAACAATTTGCAAGATTTCAATTTGCACAAGATAGATATTCTAATGGAGAAACAACTTTACAAATTCTATCCGAAGCCATTGAGCCAGATAATTTATACTTATTAGATGAACCAGAAGTATCTCTTTCACCACAAAAACAAGTCGAATTAGCAAATGAATTAAATAAACTTGCTCGATATTTAGGAGTGCAGTTCATTATTGCAACTCATTCGCCATTCATGCTAGGAATACTAGAGGCGAAAATTTATAATTTGGATACTCAAAATTACGAAGTACAAAAATGGACCCAGCTTGAAAATGTGAAGTATTTTTATGAGTTTTTTAAAAAAAGGGAAAAGGAATTTGAAGAGTAGAGGGGGGAAATGGGTAGCAAATTTTACAAATTAACATAAATGTGCTATAATAAAGTCATAATAGCGTGCGGTAAAAACAAATTGTAAAAGGTAAAGGAGACAACAATATGGATTGGCGAGAAGAAACTATTTTAAGAAACACCAAAACAATAAAGGACTTACTTGAAGAAACCGAAGAAGACCTCACGAGAAGGATTGCTTTAGTTTAGAGGGCTAGAAATGAAAGAAGATGTTCTTTCTCTCGGTTTTCAAGGGATTTGAAAAGTACGCAGACAGATTTAGAAAATCTTCTTTTCTTAGTAAAACGATTGCAAATAAAAGGAGGACCAGAGAGGTATCGTATTATCTACAGGGGAGGAGAAATCAAATCAGTCGAGGCGTATAAGCGGTGTACAAGAGCTTATGAAGTAATGATTAATAACTTAGGGCTTAGGGAAAACATTGTTTTTTCTAAGTGCCGACCACTGGTAGAAGACTTAATTGATGCTCTACCAACTATCTTAATCGATAAAGAGTAAGCACGCACTCTTCGGGAAATATAGCGATGGGGAACCACCGCTTATTTTCTTTTTTTAACGATTTTTTTAAGGAAATGAGAAAAAAGCTCTTTTAAAATCTTAAGAAATAGTGTACAATTATATCTAAATTGTATTAGTAGGAGATAAAGGATGAATAAGAAATGGGAATATTATAGTTGTGATGAGAAAATAGTAGAAGAAATAGAACAAAAATTTAAGGTAAGTAAATTACTTGCTACTATTTTGGTAAATCGTGGCATGGTAGAAGAGGAGAAAATACGCAAATTTTTAGAACCAACAAGAGACGATTTTTACGACCCCTTTTTAATGCCAGATATGGAAATTGCGGTAAACCGCATTATGGGGGCAATGGAACAAAAAGAAAAAATTATGATTTATGGGGATTACGATGTAGACGGAATTACGAGTATTTCTGTTTTACAGAAGTTTTTACAAAAAAGAGGAATGGAAGTAGATAGCCATATTCCCAATCGATTAGAAGAAGGATATGGATTAAATAAAGAGGCAGTAAAAGCCATTTACGATAAGGGGTACCGATTAATGATAACCGTAGATTGTGGCATTTCTGCAACAGAGGAAATAGAATATGCGAATTCTTTAGGAATAACTACCATTGTAACCGACCACCATGAACCATTAGACGAATTACCAAAAGCCTTAGCCGTTATTGATGCCAAACGAAAAGATAATAAGTATCCTTTTAATCAATTAGCAGGAGTAGGAGTTGTCTTCAAACTCATTCAAGCCATTGGTATGAAATTAGGCTTAGAAGAAAAAGAATACCTAAAATACTTAGATTTAGTTTGTGTAGGAACCATATCAGATATTGTTCCATTGGTTGATGAAAACCGTGTGATTGCAAAACTAGGCTTAAAATTAGTAAATGTAACCAAAAATCTAGGCTTAAAATGTTTACTAGAAGTAGCAGGCTATAAAAAAATAGATGCAACTACCATTTCTTTTGGAATTGCGCCAAGAGTAAACGCCTGTGGTAGAATGGGACATGAAACCGAGGCGTTAGACATCTTTTTATCCGAAGATTTACAAGAAGTACAAGCCTTATCCATGAAACTAAACGAATACAATAAAATTAGGCAAGAAACCGAAAAAAGTATTGTAGAAAATGCATTAACAATGATAGAGCAAAACAAAGAAAACGAAAAAAGTGCCATTGTTCTTGGAAGTAAGGGTTGGCACCATGGAGTCATTGGTATTGTATCTTCCAAAATTACAGATTTATATTTTAAACCAAGCATTTTGGTATCCTTTGAAGACGGAATTGCCAAAGGTTCTGGAAGAAGTGTACCAGGTTTTGACTTACACGAAGCACTTTGTAAATGTAGTAAGTACCTAGAAAAATACGGTGGACACGAAATGGCAGTAGGACTTACATTAAAAGAAGAGAACTTTGAAAACTTCAAAAATGCTTTTGAAGAAGTAGCAAAACAAGGAAATGTAGAAGGAATTTTGCCAGTTATCTATGTAGATGGTATGGTAAATAGTGAAGATATGAAGCCAGAATTTATTAAACAACTAGAACAGTTAGAACCATTTGGAGAAGGCAATAAAGTACCACTATTTGCCTATAAAGGCTTAAAAATCAATTCCATAAGAGCCCTAACCGATGGCAAACATTTAAAACTAACTTTAAAAGACGATAATCTAATTATTGATGCTATTGGCTTTAATATGGGACATCTTGTCGATGACTATCGTATTGAAGATAAAGTCGATGTAGTGGGAGTATTAGAAATAAATAGTTTTAATGGAATGGAACAAGTACAAATTAATTTAAAAGATATCATGAAATCCATTTAAAATAAAAGGGGGGTAAAGGATGAGTGAAGAAGTAAAAGCAAATATTAGTGATTTGCTATCCAAAATGAAAAAGAATAATTGGCGTTCCAATACCAAGTTAATTACCAAAGCATACAACTATGCGGTATTACATCATGGTGACCAAAAAAGAAGGTCTGGAGAGCCATATATTATTCATCCTTTACAAGTAGCCTATACATTAGCCGATATGGGGCTAGACGATGCTACCATTTGTGCTGCCCTTTTACATGATGTAGTAGAGGATACCGAAGCAACACGGAGAAGACTTGGTTATCGAATTTGGAGAAGAAATTGCTACCATGGTAGATGGGGTTACCAAACTTGGAAAATTGGATTATGCCTCCCTAAAAGAACAACAAGTAGAAGATTACCGAAAAATGTTCTTAGCCATGGGAAGAGATATTCGAGTTATCCTAATAAAATTGGCAGACCGACTTCATAACATGAGAACCCTAAAATATTTACTTCGTGACAGGCAAATTGCCAATGCCAAAGAAACCATGGAATTATATGCACCACTTGCCAATCGTTTGGGTATGTATTCATTAAAATGGGAATTAGAAGATTTATCGTTTAAATATTTATACCCAGAAGATTACCGAGAAATTGTAGAGGGACTTGATAAAAAAAGAGAAGAACGATTAAAATTTATTGAAAACATTATGCAAGATATTAAAAAACAACTAAAAATACAACATATTGAAGCAGAAATTAAAGGAAGAGCGAAGCATTTATACAGTATTTATCGAAAAATGAAACGAGACAATTGTACCCTAGACCAAATTTACGATTTATTTGCTCTACGTATTATAGTCAATTCCGTAAAAGACTGTTATGCAGCACTTGGTATTGTACACGATTTATATAATCCAATGCCAGGGCGTTTCAAAGACTATATTGCTGTTCCAAAACCAAATATGTACCAATCCTTACATACGACATTAATTGGGGACAAAGGAACTCCTTTTGAAGTACAAATTCGTACTTGGGACATGCATCGTATTGCCGAATTTGGTATTGCTGCCCATTGGGCATACAAGGAAGCTAATTTTGCCATTGGTAAGAAAACCAATGTAAAAGTAGAGGAAGATAAATTAGCATGGCTTCGAGAAACACTAGAATGGCAACAAGAAATGCAAGACCCAGAGGAATTCTTAAATACCCTGAAAACCGAATTGTTTGAAGATGAAGTTTATGTCTTTACTCCAAAAGGAGATATTAAAGTATTACCAAGTGGAGCAACGCCAATCGATTATGCCTATAGCATTCATGCCCAAGTAGGGCATAAAATGGTAGGGTGTAAAATCAATTCTAAAATGATGCCAATTATTACCAAACTAAAGAATGGAGATATTGTTGAAATCATCACATCCGATAATGCCAAAGGACCAAGTAGAGACTGGTTAAAATTTATTAAGAGCAGTTCGGCGAAAAATAAAATTAATGCATGGTTTAAAAAAGAGCAACGTGAAGAAAACATCGTAAAAGGAAAAGAATTAATTGAAAAAGAAATGAAACGTATCGGTGTAAATCAAACCGAGTTACACAAACAAGAATACATTGGGGCAGCTTTAGAAAGGTACAAATATGCGAGTGTAGAGGATATGTATGCTGCTGTTGGTTTTGGTGCCATATCTACAGGAAAGATTATTGCTAGAATTTTAGAAGAATATAAAAAAGTACATCAGGATGATGACATCGAACAAAAAATAGAAGCATTATCCAATCAAAAGAAATCAAATACCAATCTACCAAAAAGTGGAATTATTGTAAAAGGAATTGACAATTGTTTGGTAAAATTATCAAAGTGCTGTAATCCAGTACCGGGAGACAATATTATCGGTTATATCACCAAAGGAAGAGGCGTATCCATTCATACCACCGATTGTATCAATATGAAAGAATTGGTACAAGAACCAGACCGAATGATTGATGTAGAATGGGTAGGAGAAAAAACATCTAGCTATAATGTAGATATTGAAGTGTTCTCTAACGATAGAACTGGTTTACTTGCCGACATTATTAAAGCTGTGTATGATGTGAAAACTAAATTAGTAGCCGTAAACAGTAGAACCAATAAAGACAGAACCGTAACCACAGATATTACCATAGAGGTACAAAATTTAGAAGAATTAAACAAAACACTAAAATCCATTCGAAAAGTGGATAGTGTGTTTGAAGTAAGAAGAAAGAAATAGAAAGGTGTTACCAATGATATTAAAAAGATTACAATTAGAAACCAATCTAGTAGAACCTACCAATTGTTATATTATTGTAGAGGAAGAAACAAAAGAAGCCATGGTGATTGACCCAGCAAGTGAGGCAGATAAGATTTGTGAAATGTTAGAGGTATTACAGGCAAAACTAAAATATATTTATTTAACCCATTGCCATGGAGACCATACAGGAGCAGTTGTCGAATTACAAAATCGCTATGGAGCAAAGGTGTTAATTGAAAGAAAAGAAAGCGAGAATTTACGAAATCCAGAGGTTACCTTGAATTACTTCATTGGCATACCAGATATTAGGCTAGAAGAAGACTCTCGTATTGACGATAATGACTTCATTCACTTAGGAGAATTAGAATTTCGTGTCATCCATACACCAGGTCATACCTGTGGCAGTACATCCTTGTATTGTGAAAAAGAAAAAATGCTATTTAGTGGAGATACCATATTTCATGGAACATGGGGAAGAACTGATTTACCAACAGGAAGTCTAGTAGACATTATGGAATCCATTACCCAAAAACTATTAATACTACCAGAAGATACCATCGTCTACCCTGGACACGGAAAATCCACCATGATAAGAGAAGAAAAACCAATTTATTTAGAACTACGCCAAAGGGATTTTTAAGAACCTTCAATCGCTTCGCGACAGCCTCCTTAAGTAAAGAGGCCTTTATGCCAAACAAAAATCAGAATTGTAGGGGTCAGTTCCGTGTCGACCCACGATAGAAAGGAGCATATCATATGATACAAAAACCAAAAGGAACAAAGGACATATTGCCAAGTGAATCTTATAAATGGGAATATGTAGAAGAAAATGCAAAAGAAATATTAAAAAATTATGGCTTTGGGGAAATTCGTGTGCCAGTATTTGAACAAACCGAACTATTTGAAAGAGGGGTAGGAGATACAACAGATGTGGTACAAAAAGAAATGTATACTTTTTTAGATAAAGGAGAAAGAAGTATTACGTTAAGACCAGAAGGCACAGCAGGAGTAGTAAGAGCTTATATTGAAAATGGAATGGCATCTATGCCATCTCCCATTAAAATGTGGTATATGATGCCAATGTACCGTTATGAAAATGTACAAAAAGGAAGATACAGAGAATTTAGACAAATTGGAGCCGAAATATTAGGTACCAATTCTTATGAGGCAGATGTCGAATTAATTGTAATGGCAGACCAAATCATAAAGAAATTTCATGTACCAGAGGTTAGCTTAAACCTAAACAGCATTGGTTGCCCTACTTGTAGAAAACAATATGCAGAGGCACTAAAAGGCTTTATTGGAAATAACCTAGCACAATATTGTAGCACCTGTCAAACAAGGTTTGAAAAAAATCCAATGCGAATTTTAGATTGTAAAGAAAAGAAATGTAAAGAATTAAACCAAGGAGCACCAGTT
Organism: uncultured Clostridium sp.; assembly: GCA_948436025.1. GTDB lineage: Bacteria > Bacillota > Clostridia > TANB77 > CAG-508 > RGIG8482. Next base: position 10,109 of record CAOJHH010000042.1, read on the forward strand.
ATTTTGGATTATCTTTGTGAAGAATGCAAAACACATTTTGAAAATGTAAAAAAAGCCTTACAAGACTTAAACATAAACTATGTAATCGACCCTAACATTGTACGTGGACTAGACTATTACACCAAAACCGTATTTGAATTTGTATCCGAAAAAGAAGGATATACCGTTCTTGCAGGAGGAAGATATGATGGCTTAGTAGAGGAACTAGGAGGACAAAAAACAGGAGCCATTGGGTTTGCCATGGGAGAAGACCGTTTAATTGATATACTAGAAAAATACAATACCAGTAGCAATATAGTAGCATGTACACCAGACCTATATATAGCTTCCATGGGAGAAATAGCCAGTAAAAAAGCACAAACTCTAGCACTAGAATTACGTAAAAAAGGTATCTATGTAGAAACCGATATTTGCGAAAGAAGCATGAAAGCAAACCTAAAATATGCAGACAAAATAAAAAGCAAATATGTATGTGTAATAGGAGAAAATGAAATTACCACAGGCAAAGCAAACCTAAAAAATATGGCAACAGGAGAAGAACAAGAGGTGGCATTAGAGGTGGATGAAATAATAAAGATAGTAAAGTAGGCGGAAATTTATTTCCGTCTAAAATTTTGCATAAAATGGACAAATGCGAATATACATATAAAAATCAATTAACCAAGGAGAAAAGAGAATGATTAATGTAACTGTAATTAATATGAGGTCTTTAATTAAGTATATTGCAATTACCTGTGTTTTAGTAATTTTGGTAAGTGGTATTCGAGGACTGGTAGAAAATTTAAGTGGAAAGGGAAATATGCTTTCTACTACATTTGGTAATGTTAGTTTTATTTCCTGTATTGAAGATACTTTACCAAACCGAAAAAGTGAAATAAAAAGGTTCGAAGAAAATTCTAGAAAAGTAAGTTCGAGAGGTTCTACTTTACGAAGAATGCTTGGTGTAGAGCTTAACATGATGGATACCATTATTGAAGATAGAGAAGAAGAGGGAGTAGTAGAAACTGCTCCAGAGGTAGAACAACAAGTAGCAACCAATGTAGAAACTACACAAATTGAAGAAAATAATATTACTCCTAAATTTAATGGAGAATACGGAACTGTCAAGGTAAAAAATGAATCAAACAAAGAAATTACAGCAGATATTTTAACACCCAATATTGAATTAGAAAATAAGAAAGATATACTCATTTTCCATACACATACCTGTGAAAGCTACACAGCAACGGAAAACTTCAATTATCAAATGACAGGCACCTATCGTACTACAGACTTAAATTATAGTGTAGCAAGAGTAGGGACCGAATTAGAAAACCAATTAACAGGGTATGGCTTTAACGTAACTCACGACCAAACCTATCATGATTATCCACAATATAGTGGGTCATATGGAAAATCATTGAAAACAGTAGAAAATATTCTTTCTTCAAAACCAGAAACACAAATGGTAATCGACCTACACCGAGATGCGGTAGGAAGCAAACCAGAATATGCACCAAGTGTAAAAATAGGAGATGAAACTGCAGCTCAGTTAATGTTTGTTATCGGAACCGATGGGGGAGGATTACAACACTTAAATTGGCAACAAAATTTAAAATTTGCTGTAAAGGTACAACAAAAAGCAAATGAGTTATACCCAGGACTATTTAGACCAATCATTATTCGTAACTCAAGATACAATCAACACGTTACCAAAGCTGCCGTCATCATAGAAGTAGGAGCAACTGGAAATACCATGGAACAATGCTTAACAAGCATGAAATATTTGGCGAAAGTACTAGAGGAAGTAAACAAATGAAGCCTAAGTAAGTGGCTATATATTAGAATAAAATCAATAACCGCCCAAGGAATAAATCCCGTGGGCGGTTTTGGTAAAACTAAATTAATGAATGGTGTCATCATAATACTGGATACTATAAGAATGTATCTTACCACTAGCTGTGGTTATTTCAAAGCTATAAATTCCGTTTGCGCTTCCCTTATCATTTTCTTCATCCATACAAAAGTACAGATAAGAAGAAAGGGTATTGATAGTTTGGGGAACCATAGCTTCTTTCTTATAGTCAAAAGTATTTCCATTAACCCAAGCTACTTGGGAAATGGTTGCACCAGAGAAGATAAAGTGTAAATCTCTGAAACTGCCATCTCCAGACACACCAAGGTCAGTGGGATTGGACACGCAAGCTTCCGTAAGTTTTCCTTCCATAAGTTTTACCGGAATACGTTTGTCTTTGTGAATAACAAAAACCTGTAATTCTTCGGAAATCTCTTCAGCAGGTGCCTGTTCCTGAGCTGACTCGGCTTCAACGGTCTGTTCAGCAGGTGCTTGTTCCTGAGCTGACTCAGCTTCAACGGTCTGTTCGGCAGGTGCCTGTTCCTGAGCCGACTCAGCTTCAATAGGCTGTTCTACAGAGGTCGTGGGCTGATTTGTTTTATACTGTTCAATTTCTTCCCGTAAACTTTTAATCTCAGCAAGTACTTCGGAATTGTCAGTGGAAGTAGAGGTACCACATCCAGTTAAACCTAAAACGAGTGTCAGAGTTACTAATAAAAATGTCTTCTTCATAATGAATTGCTCCTTTTCTTTTTGTTTTTTATTTAGTTTTTAGTTACACTGACTATACTACAGTCAGTAAGTCGATACAAAATATCTATCTATATTATCCTAAATCCGTGAATTGACTGGTTTAAAAGAAGTCAAAATCATTGAT
>CAOJHH010000043.1 GCA_948436025.1 uncultured Clostridium sp.
TTGGGACATTTTCCTATTTCATTACTTAAGACATTATCATATTTCATTCATAAAACATTCGTAGGACAAGGAAGTTAAGTTGAAAATTGTTTTTTACTATGTTATAATACGGACAAATGAAAAAAAGGAAAATAAAAAATGAATTGGTTAGGGATTATTATATCGTATTTATATATAGGAATTATTATTGCTGGGGCAAAATTATTTGAAAAAAGAGGAGAAGAAGCAAGTAGAAAATTTATTCATATTATGCTAGGTAATTGGTGGTTCATTGCAATGTACTTTTTTACCAATGTATGGTTTGCAATTTTCGTACCAATTACTTTTGTTATCATTAATTATGTTTCCTATAAACAAGATTTAATAAAAGTAATGGAACGAAAAAACCAAGATGGACTAGGAACCGTATATTATGCCGTATCATTATTCATATTAGCAATCGTATCTTTTGGTATCTACCAAAAACCAATCCTAGGACTTATTCCAAACGTAATTATGGCATATGGCGATGGTTTTGCCGCCGTAGTAGGAAAATGCATAAAAAGCAAGACATACAAAGTAGGAGAAACCAAAAAATCCATAGCAGGTTCTATTACTATGTTTATGATATCACTTATATTTATCACCATTTTTCTAAAAACCCAATACACATTTGAACTATGGCAAACAGTACTTATAGGAATTATAATGTCAGGCATTGTAACAATAATAGAAGCAATTTCTGTCAAAGGAATTGACAACATTAGCGTTCCTGTTAGCATGCTTGTGATGTTGTTGATGATTTAAAATAAAGAGATACAAGGAGGAAAAATGAAAAGAGATAGTATAATAAAAGAAATAGAAGAAAGAGATTTAATACAATTGCAACAAATACTAAAAAATGTATTTGATAATAATATAAGCTATGAAAAAATGCAAAATTTATATAAAATAGCTAAAAGTAATAAAAATATTTATATGTTAGGATATTATACAAATAATAATTTGGTAGGGACAGTAACTCTAAATATTTTAATATTGCCATCAGGAAAAGAAGCAACTATATGGGATTTAGCAATAAAAGAGGAGTATAGAAGATTAGGAATTGCAACTAGATTGATGAACAAGATAGAAGAGATAGCAAAACAGGAAAATGTAACAAGAATATGGCTATTTAGCGGTTTTCACAGAAAATGTGCACATGAATTATATAGGAAGCTAGGATATGATGAAAATAGAGATAAAGCATTTGTGAAGCAATTATAAATGAAAAGGAGAAAACAATTGAAAATAGGAATAGATATAGATGATACAATGGCAGAAACATTTGACTACTTAATGCCATATATAGCAGAATTTTTTAAGGTAGATATAAAATACTTGAAAGATAATAATATTTCATATTGTAATCTACCAGAAGAAATGAAAGAAAGAGAACTTGAATTTGCCCAAAAATACTATGATAAGGTTATTCCTAATACACCTTTTAAAACAGAAGTTGCAGAGTATATTGATAAAATTAAAGAGCTGGGTCATAAAATAGTAATTATTACGGCAAGAGATAAAACATTGTATACAGATGAATATAAAACAACTATTGAAGAATTAAAAAACAATAATATTCACTATGATAAATTGATTTGTGATTTTGATAAGGCGAATGCTTGCAAAAATGAAAAGATAGATTTATTTATAGATGATTCTATTACAAATTGTAATAAAGTTAACAAACTAGGAATTGAAACTATATTATTTACTAGTAAAAGTAATATAAACAATAAAACAAATTTGGATAGAGTTGATAGTTGGAAAGATATATATGAAAAAGTGAAAGAAAGGTATTAATTTAGCATGAAAAAGATAGCAGTTGAAAAATCATGGCAAAGAAATTGATAATATTACCGTTCCTATTAGCATGCTTGTGATGTTGTTGATTGATGATTGAAATGATTTAGAAAGTTTTATAAAAATCTTGGAAAGAGATTATAAGAAATAATATTAATGTAAATGGGGAATATACAATGAAAAATGTTATAATTACTGGTGCAGCTAATGGTGTTGGAAAAGCAATAGCCAATTTATTAAAAGAAGAAAATAAAATATTAATCGATATTGATGAAAATAATTTAAAACAAATAGCGAAGAAAACGAATTCAAAATATTATGTTTGTGATGTTTCTGATGATAAACAAATAATTGGAATAATGGATGATATAAAAAAGAATTACGAGAAAATTGACTGTTTAATAAATTGTGCAGGAATGTGGATTTCAGGGGATATGTCAAAAACAGAAAAACCAATTTATAAAGAGATGAATGAATTAGCGAGAATAAAAAAAGTCATTGATACAAATGTATTTGGAACAATTGCAATGATAAAAACTATATTTCCAATAATGAAGAAACAAGGATATGGACAAATAATTAATGTTAATTCTCAAAGTGGCGTAATGTGTGAACCGCCATTTCCAATATATAATGCGTCAAAAACAGGAGCAAGTGCATTTAGAAAAGCCATTCAAAATGACTTAGCTCAAAATAATATTAAAATAACAGATGTATGTCCAGGATTAATACAAACAGATTTTTATAAAAGAGCAAACAATGAATTACCAGAAAGTGTAATGAATACAGGATTAACGCCAGAAGATGTTGCAAATACTGTAAAATTTGTTCTTAATTTAGCGCATGAAATAACAATTCCAAGTATAGAAGTAAGACATATAAAAAATTATTAATATTTTTAGGAGAAGAATATGAAAAAAATAACAGTTGAAATGGCATGTTCTATTAATGGATTAATTGCAACAGAAGACGGAAGTGAAGATTTTCTATCCTTTAGAGGATGGGAAATAATGTTAGAGTTTTTGCAAGAATATGATGTATTAATATGGGGAAGAAAGACTTGGGATAATATTGTATCTTGGGGAGAGGAGTACATAAACGATTTAAAAGAAGTAAATATAATCATTTTGAGTGAAACAAAGAATACGCAAAACGAATTTTCAAATGTTACATATTGTAATTCAATAGAAACTTGTTTGGAAGTATGTAAAAATTTAAAATATGAAAAACTTTTTATTTCCGGTGGTGCAACCATAAATAATGCATTTATGGAAAAAGGAATTGTAGATAATGTCATTTTAAACTATAATCCATTTGTATTAAATAAAGGAATACCGTTATTTAAAGGAAATTATTTTGAAAATAAACTGAAACTAGAAAAAATAGTAAAAGAAAAAGACGATATAGTACAAGTGCATTATAGTGTGGTAAAAGAGTAAGTGGATGTAATATATTAAGTGAAGAAAATAAGATTTGATGATGATTTGGAGATAGAAGATGGAAGAAAAGATTTATATTAATAGTACAGATAACATTAAATTATGTGCGTTGGTATCAGGTATTTCATCTGATAAAATAGTATTACTTTGTCATGGAATTAGAGGAGATAAGGATGAGAGAGGTAGTTTTACTGCGCTTGCTAAAGCAATTCAACAACAAGGGTATAGTACAATAAGAATTGATTTTAGAGGACATGGAGAATCTACTGGCATTGATTACGAAATGACTATATCAAAAGAAATAGAAGATATAGAAATTATAATTAAATTTTTAAAAAATGAAGGGTATAGAGAAATAATAATATTGGGTGCTAGTTTTGGAGCAAGTATTGTTTCTTTGGTTGATTATTCGCAATTTGATGAAGTAAAAGCTTTAATTCTATGGTATGGTGCTTTAGATAATTATGATGCATTAAGAAATGATAACTTTTTATCGCAAAGAAATAAAAAGATAGCTTTAAGAGAAGGTTTTTATAAATCATATAATAAGGCAGGAAAATTATTCAGGTTTGGTATTCCCTTATTTGAGGAAATTGATAAATATAAGCCAAAAGAAAAAATTCAGGAAATTATTCTTCCAATGCTATTTGTTCACGGATTAGCAGATGAAACAGTATCATATAAAATTTCGTTAGAATTACACAATAAATGTGCAAATTCAAAGTTAGAACTTATTAAAAATGGAAGTCATACATTTGATACAAATCATCAAGCATTAGAAGATGCAATTGATAAAACAATTGAATTTATAAAAGAGATATTTAAAAGATAGGAGAAGAATATGAAAAATAAAAAAGGACTTATTTTAATTTATCCAGGTTTTCAAAATGAGGCAAAACAATATCAATATAACCGACTTATTGAAGAATTTAATCAAAAAGGAATTAGTATTGATAAATTAAAAGTAGATGAACAATATACGAGTGTAATTGGTGGAAAATTAAATATAGATGTGAAACAATATGACTTTTGTATACAACTTGTAAAAGATAAATATATAAGTGAGCAACTTTCTAAAGAGGGGATAAGGTCGTTTAATTCTTATCAGGCAATAGAAAACTGTGATGATAAAATGATGACTTATGTTATATTATCAAATAAAAATATAAATTTGCCACATACAATATTAGGCAGTATAAACTTTGGCGTGGAAAATATAAAAGAAGATAGTAAAAGTGAAGAATTTAAGAAATATGTGGAGATGACTTTAAAATATCCGTTTATTACGAAAAAATGCAATAGTAAAGGCGGTAGAGACATATACAAAATAAATAATCGAAAAGAATTTGATGAGATATGTAATAAATTAAGTGGTTCACAATATTTATTTCAACAATTTATTCCAGAAAATGTAGGAAAAGATATTCGAGTTGTGGTTGTTGGAAGAGAAGTAGTTGGTTCTTTTATGAGAATAAATGAAAATGATTATCGTTCAAATATATCGTTGGGTGGAAAAGCAGTGCCTTATGTAATTTCAGGTAAGTATAAAGAAATAGCACAAAAGATAGCAAATGCGTTAGAATTGGATTATTGTTCTGTTGACTTTTTTATGAGTAACGAAGATAATCCAATGGTTTGCGAAGTAAATGCAGACCCGGCGATTTGCGATATAGAAAATTTAAGTGGAAAAAATGTGGCAGAAATGTTTGTGGATTATGTGATTGGTGAAATATATTCAAATTGCAAAAAAGGATAATTTTACAAAAAATCTTTAAAAGTAGAATTTTTAGTATAGATATGATAAAATATAATAAGAATAAAGAGGTGTATATGGAAAATTTAAAAATAGATAGTATAAAGCAAATGGTTAAAGAGGGAAAAATTAGATGGACTAATCATATTGTAGTTAGGTTATTTCAAAGAAATATAACGCAAAAAGATATTGAGAAGGCCCTTTTAAATGGAGAGATAATAGAAGAATACGAAAATGATTATCCCTATCCAAGTTGTTTAGTTTATGGAATAAATTTAAATAATGAAATTTTGCATATAGTGTGTGGTTTAAATGAATTAGAATTATGGGTAATTACAGCTTATTATCCAGATAATATAAAATGGGAAGATGATTTGAAAACAAGAAAGGAGATAATATAATATGAATTGTTTTATGTGTAAAGGAGATTTAGAGGATAAGAATACAACATTTATGGTTGAATTAGATAATTGTATTATTATTATTAAAAATGTGCCATCTCAAGTATGTAGACAATGTGGAGAAGTTTCTTATAGTAATGAGGTAGCAAAGCAATTAGAAAAATTAGTAAATTCAGTAAGAAATGCTATTACAGAAATTACAGTAATTAATTATACCCAAAGAGTTGCATAAAATGTTGGTAATTCCAAAAGAAAGAGCGGAAAGATTAGATTTTTTTAGCTCTTTTTTTAAATACCAAAAATAAATATTATAAATTTACATAGGTACCTATGCAAATAAAAACGTAAGTGCTATAATAGGAGTGCAAAGTAAAAATTGTGTGAAAGGATGAAGAAAGGAGAACGTATGAGTTTAGTATTAAAAGAAGTATCAAAAACATTTGCGGGAAAATTGGCGGTTGACCATATTTCATTGGCACTTGAGAAACCGGGAGTTTTTGGTTTGCTTGGTACCAATGGTGCAGGAAAGACAACCACGATTCGAATGTTATTAGGAATTATTAAAAAAGATAGTGGGGAAATTACTTGGAAGGGAAAAGAGGTGGACCGTAAAAATGTGAATTTTGGGTATTTACCAGAAGAAAGAGGCGTGTATCCAAAAACAAAAATAGTAGACCAATTGATGTATTTTGCAGAACTAAAAGGAATGAATAAACAAGAGGCAAAAAAGTCGATTGCGTATTGGGCAAAGGAATTGAAGGTAGAGGAATATCTACTAATGCCAGCAGAGAAGTTGTCAAAGGGAAATCAACAAAAAATCCAATTTATGACAGCTGTCATTCATAACCCAGAATTGGTGGTATTAGATGAACCGTTTAGTGGGTTAGACCCAGTAAATACCGAAATATTAAAAAATATTATTATTAATTTGGTAAAACAAGGAAAATACATTATTATGTCAGCACATCAAATGGCAACCATTGAGGAGTTTTGTAGTGATATTCTAATTTTAAACAAAGGAAAAACAGTGTTACAAGGTAACTTAAAACAAATTAAAGAAACATATCCTGCAAGTAGAGTGGAAATTGATGTGGATACCGATATTACCAGTTACATAAAAGAAATGAATTTAGAAATTGAAAATGAAGTAGATGGAAAATATCAAATTAAAATAAGCAATGAGGAAGTAGCACATGAGCTAATTCATACGCTCATAACCAAAGGCATAAAAGTGGAGAAATTTGAAATTAAGAAACCTACATTAAATGATATTTTTATAGAAAAGGTGGGTGAGTAGGATGAAAGATATTATAACGGTTATGAAATTTACCATAAAAGAAATGGTAAAACGAAAATCATTTTTAATTTCCACTGCAATCATATTAGTATTAATTGTTCTTGGGTTTAATGTACCAAACATCATAAATTCATTTTCCAACGAAGAGGGAGCCGAAAAAATTCTCATTGTAGATGCAGGTAATATTTTTGAAGGAAATTTAGAAAATTTACCAAAAGAAGATAAGGATTACGAGATTGCAAAGGATAATCCTACTTTTGAACAAATAAAAGAAAAGATGGAAAACGGAGAGATCAGTTCTGCTCTTGTGATAGAAAAAGAGCAAAATGCTATAAAAATTCGCTATATTGTAGAAAATACGACAATGATGGGGGGAGTACCAGAAAATCTAGTAAATGCAATAAATACCCTATATTCGAACATGCAAATTAGCAAACTTGGTTTAACCCAAGAGCAACTACAAAGCATTACACCAAATTTTGAGTTTAGCCTAGAACAAACAGAAGAAGAAAAAGCAAATGGAAATATTTTTGCCATGATGCTTATGTCCATTGTGCTATTTTATGCCATTTATTTTTGTGCTTACCAAGTATCAAGCTCCATTACTACAGAAAAAACATCAAAAATTATGGAAACATTAGTAACTTCAACTAGCCCAACCACCATTGTACTTGGAAAAACCATTGGAATTGGAATAGTAGGATTATTACAAATGGTAGTAATTGTTGCTACTGCACTGATTAGTGCAAAAGCCTTTTTAGCACCAGAATTATTAGAGGCAGTATTAGATATGTCAAGTGTGACGCCATACTTAGGCATAATTACGATAATATATTTCATACTAGGTTACTTTACCTATGCATTACTATATGCCCTAACCGGCTCAACTGTAAGTAAACCAGAAGACATCCAATCTGCCAATAGTCCAGTGGCAATTTTAGCCGTAATCGGATTTTACCTATCCTACTTTACCATGATGAACCCAACGAGCAAATTAAACCTATTTGCATCCTTATTCCCGATGTCATCTCCATTTTGCATGCCATTTCGAGTAATGATGGGATTAGCAAGTGGAACCGATGTACTCATTTCAGTTGCCATATTAATGGTTACTATACTAATTATCGCAAGAATTGCTATTAAAATTTATTCTAATGCCATTTTAAATTACGGCACAAAAATGAGTTTGAAGGATATTATGAAGATGTATAGGGAAAAATAATTTGTTACATAATGTATTTAACTTGACCTTCTACTACGTTAGTAGTAAGACGGGAGCCTAAATGATTTTGGAGAGTTTATAAGCAACTCTCCTTTTAATGTATTAGAAAAATTAGTATCAATTTTATGGTTTTTTTATAAAGAATGGTATATAATTGACATACATTAGGTTATGATTGAGGAATACTTAAGAAATGGGGATTGGATATGAGAATTGGGGATGTTGTTTCGTTATTTAAGGAATATGCTGTTTTGGGATTGATGGCAATTGTATTATGTGGAGTGTTGTTTTTTATAGGGTACAAAGTGGTGTACCAAAAGATGATGAAAGGGACAAAGACGATTTCAAAAAGGAAAATGGTGTTATATGGAATTACGGTTTTGTATGTAGTGGTTGTGTTGGGAGCTGTATTTTTAAACCGTGGGAATATTTATGGTAATGCGAATTTTGATTTGTTTAGTTCTTATAAGGAAGCGTATCATAAAATGGAAATATCGCTATTTCGAAATATTGTTTTAAATATGTTGTTATTTGTGCCATTTGGGTTTTTGTTACCATTTTATAGTCAGAAGTTTCAAAAAGTATATAGAGTTGTTTTGATAGGTTTATTAAGTAGTGTATTGATTGAAACCTTGCAATATGTGACAAAAACTGGGATTTTTGAAATTGATGATATTTTAAATAATACCATGGGAATGTTAATTGGTTGTTGTTTTTGGAAAATAGGATATTGCGTGTATAAAAAAGAAAAATATCAATTTATTTTAGGGTATATATTACCTATGGTAATTGTAATATTAGGATTTTTTGGCATGTACATAGTCTATCAAAACCAAGAATTAGGAAACTTACCCTTTGAATATAATGCAAAAGTAAATATGAAATCGGTTCAACTTGAAAATAAAGGAAAGCTATCGAAAACAAGACAATTAAAGGATATTTACTATATTACCTCATTAACAGAGGAGCAAACAAGAAAAAAAGCAGATATGTTGTTTTCAAAATTAGGTACCAAAACTGAGGAAAAAGATATTTACGAAAATACCGCAATTTATTATTCACAAGACCGCAAGTATAGCATTTGGATTGAATTTCAAGACGGAAGTTATTCTTATACCGATTATTCCCATTTTGGAAAAGAAAACCTAAAAAAGAAATCAAAGGCGAGTAAAGAAGAAGTGCAACAGGCATTGGAAAAATTAGGAGTGGTTATTCCAAACGATGCTATTTTTAAAGAAGAGGAAAATGGATACCGTTTTTTGGTTCCTATGCAAATACAAGAAAATACCATACAAAATGGGGATATTACCTGTTCATATTATGAGGATGGTAGTATTCAAAAAATGAACAATAATTGTATTACATATGACAAGGTAAAAGAAAAACAAATTATAAGTGAGCAAGAAGCTTATGAAGAAATTGTAAAGGGAAGATTTCAATATGATGAGCATTTCATGGGAAAACTTGAAACAATGGTAGTAGAAGATGTGAAATTAAGCTATGAATTAGATACCAAAGGATATTATGTACCAATATATGTATTTCAAGTAAATATCAATGGACAACCCCAAAACATCGAAATAAAAGCAGTTGCTAAAGAACCAAAGGAAGTTGACCTTATAGCAGGAGAGACAACGGGAGAACTAGAAATTATATCCTATCAAGGGACTTTTTATGCAAAAGGAGTTGTGGTAAGGCCAGAAGCAGAAAAATTAACCATAATGCCGACTGTTTCCAATGAGGAATACCGACACGAAGAAAAATTTTATTATGAAAATATGCAAGTTACGAATTTGAAACAAGGACAAGAAGTAAAAATAAGATTTCATTACCGAAATGTAGGGGGCGATTATTTACATGAGCCTGTCATAGAAAAGGTAGAAATCATAAAAGAAAAAAGCGAAACACAAATACCAAGAGATATTCTAGTAAAAGCATATAGTTCAGAAGACAAAGTATCGGTTGCTATTAGCCAAGAAAAAAGCAATACCGAAAAATTAGAAGCAACCATAACCGATAGCAATGAGTTAAAATATGACTATTCCCTTATGGAATATCATATATATCGATATAATCCACCACCAACCAAAACAGAAATTACTTACACCGACGAGGGGGCAAGTGTTGCAGGATATGACCCATGGCCAGAAGCTACGAAAATAGGTAATGTGTCTACACAAAATCAATATACGATATCTCAAAATGGTGAGCTACCAATCACATTAAATTGGAAAGAAGTTTATGGGAAGCTAAAAGAAGGAAAATACAAACTAACGCTTGCTACCGTAAGTGCGAAAAGACAGAGCATTCTAAATCCAAACCTTAGTGATTATCCATGTGATGGGATTGTGATTGATATAGAATTTACAATTGACGAGAATGACAAAATAACATATGGGGAAATAAAAGTAAGGTAAAAACTACATTCGCTATTTGTGGGGTGTTAATTTATAGACAAATTTGTTACTTTATAAAAAAGAAAGGAGCAAATAGTATGGATGTAATTAAAATTGGAAAATTTATTGCGGTAAAACGTAAGGAGAGAAAATTAACGCAAGAACAATTAGGGGAAAAATTGGGAGTAACTTACAAAACAATTTCAAGGTGGGAAAATGGAAATTATATGCCAGATATTTCTTTGTTACAGCCGTTAAGTGAGGAATTGGGAGTTACATTAAATGATTTACTCAGTGGCGAAATAGTTGCAAAAGAAGAGTATCAAGAAAAATTGGAAGAAAATATGGCAAATACGATTGATTTTACCAGCCAAAAAGTAAATAAAAAGAATAAGACTATTGCACAAATGATAATTTCCTTTGGAATTGGACTAATTTTTATGGCATTTACGATAGTTCCAGAACAGAGTAGTTGGGGAAGTATCTATGCGGTAATTGGAATTTTAATTTCCTGTGTAGGAATTTTCAAAATCGTCAAAGAAGTATCATACCAAAAAAGAATTGCCATTACTTTTGGCTATGTTGTTTTGGCTTTTGTTCTATTACTTGGAATTGATTATGCAAATGTACAGATAAACCAAGTACCACCAAGATTTTCGTATTTAATTGAAACAGGGGACAAAATGATGATTTATCATTCACCATTTTGCAATGTGTATCGTATCAATCGAAATACCAAAAATGAGTACTATATTGTTGATACGAAAAAACAATATACGAGCGATACGGTTCCGATAACGCCATTTAACCGAGAGAAATCTGGAATTGGCAGTATTGTGCAATATAAAAATAAGTATATTGGAAATAACAGTAATATTAGCAATCTAGTCGGAAAGCTACCACTTTCGGAATATGGGTATGTGCTTGAAATCGATTCCGAAAATTTAGGCTTAAATGTTCACTATCATGTAACCGATTGGTATATTAACGAAAACCAATATTTAGAAAAAAGCCTATTATATAATACTGTATCAATTTTTTCGCTAATTGATAATGTACAAAAAATTACCTTCAATTTCAGTGGCAAATCATACCAAGTAACCAGAAAGCAAATAGAAGAACACTACCCAAACTATAAGGAAATAGTAGGAAATGAGATTGATAAGGAGAAGTTTAATCAATACGTAGAAAACAAAATGAATGATGAAGAATTTGTGCAAAAGGTATTTCGAGAGGTATTTGCATAGGGCAAGAAATTGTTGGTAAATTTTGATTTTATGTAAAATCTTACATCGCCTATTAGCGAAGAGAACACAATAATACCCTCAGATTTACTTTTAAAAGAGATTTGTAAATCATTAAATGATTCACGATATAATCTGTGGGAGACTTCTTGTGATGTGTGTTTCGAAATGCTCGAAGCATATAGCAAAGATATTGACAAGATTTCTTTAGAAGATTTAATTGAGGCAATGCAGTAGGCAGCATTTACAAGGGCGGGTAGGAATTCTTACCCGCTCCTTATTTATAAGGTTTTGCATGGAAGAAGAAAAGTGTCTTGACTATAATTTATAGTATGCTAAAATAGGTATGAGGAGGAGAGGGAAAATGAGGTTAAGGACACATAAAAATTTAAAAGAAATTAGGAATGATGATGGGTTTGAGAATAGGAAGTTTAAGTATTATAAGGGGTTATGCGAGCATATTACTTCAGATAAGAAATTAAATGAACGTTATGAGAGGGAATTGATTGATTATTTAGAAAAAGATAGTGGATTAGAGCTATGTGACTTAGTGAAAAGTATTGAGAGGGACAACCCTTATGAAAATGGTTTTGTGATAAGGGAAGATTTTAGAAAAAAAGATAGAGAAACATTAGAGAAACAGGAATTGGTAAAAAATAAGTTTTGTGAGAAGTCTAGTCAAAGTAAAGTAAATGATTTAGAACCGATGATACAAAGAAATATTGTTTTATCTGGACAATATGATGATATTTTAGGTATGCCAATTTATTATGAGTTTCCTTGTAATAAAGGAGATAAAAGACCAATTGATTTAATTACGTATGATAAAAATAGTAATACGGTATATTTGGTGGAATTAAAAAAGTGCTCAGCAAGTGAGAGTGAAAA
>CAOJHH010000044.1 GCA_948436025.1 uncultured Clostridium sp.
CATGTTTTAATTCTCCAGCAGCATAGGCTTCAGAATGAATATAAGAAATTTCTTTTAATTTTAAAGAAGCTTCCATGGATACAGTATAATCGGTCCCTCTTCCTAAAAAGAAGATGTCTTTTTCAGTATAAACTTTATGGGCAAATTCTTTTATTTTTGAATCATCTTTTAATACTTCGGTTATTTTTTCAGGTAATAAAAGCAACTCGTCTTTTATATTAGAAATGACATCTGCCGGCGCTGATTCTAATACTTCAGCAAAATATAGGGTAAGTAGGGTAAGTAGAGTAATTTGCGAAGTATAGGCTTTTGTAGAAGCGACCGCAATTTCTGGACCTGCATGGGTATAAATGGTAAAATCGGCTTCTCTTGTAATAGAGCTTCCAATGACATTGGAAATAGCAATGGTAGTTGCTCCTTGCTTTTTGGAAAGTTTTAGAGCAGCAATGGTATCTGCTGTTTCACCAGATTGGCTAATATAAATACATAGGGTATTTGCATCAATTAATGGTTCACGATAGCGGAACTCAGAGGCAATATCCACAATAACCGGAATATGGCATAATCTTTCTAAAAGCGGTTTTACGGCTAAACCTGCATGCATAGCAGTTCCGCAAGCAACTAAATAAATTTTATTAAATTTGGATAGGGTTTCTTTGGTAAAACCAATATCTTCAAAATTTACTTTTTCATTTTTCTTTAGCCTAGAACCAATCGTTTCTCTTATCGATTTTGGTTGCTCGTATATTTCTTTTAGCATAAAATCTTCGTATCCATCTTTTTCACAAGCAGAAACATCCCAATCAATATTTTTTAGTTCTTTTATGATAGGAGTTAAGCTACTATCATAAAATGAAATATCGGTAGTGGATAATTTTGCTAAATCACCGTCATTTAATAAATAAAAGTCTTTGGTATAAGAAAGAATGGCTGGAATGTCAGAAGAAACATAGTTTTCTTCCTTACCAACTCCAATAACAAGAGGGCTATCTTTTCTTGCTACAATCATCGTTTCCGGTTCGTCTTTACAAAGTACTTCAATGGCATAACTTCCTTTTAAATCACCACAAGCTTGATGAACGGCTTGCAAAAATTTATCATTACTTCCTTCTAGTTTGGTATAATAATAATGAATTAAGTTTGGGATAATTTCGGTATCGGTTTGGGAAAGAAAATGATATCCATGATTTGTTAAAAATTCTCGCAAATTTTGATAATTTTCAATAATACCATTGTGTACCACACTAAAAGAATTACTATTATCCATATGAGGATGAGAATTTTCTTTGGCTGGTTTTCCATGAGTTGCCCATCTAGTATGAGCAATTCCAAGTGTTCCTTCTAATTCGTCAATTCCTTCTAAATTGTATAAATTTTTTACTCTTCCTTTGTCTTTCATATTTGAGATATAACCATCTTCCATGGTTGAAATTCCTGCTGAATCATATCCTCGATATTCTAATTTTAAAAGTCCATCAATCAAAATAGGACTTGCTTTTTTGGTTCCAATATAACCTACAATTCCACACATATGTGAATCCTCCTTAAAATTTAATATGGAATTGAAAGCATGCTTTTTAAAAGTTACCCTACTAGATTTGTTTCATAATATTACTATTATGGTTTGCTAGTATTTATGGCAGTAACCATGCCATAGAACCATCCGCCGACAATTTCGATAAGTTCTATCCTCGTCAACAATAGAAGAAGTCCCTATTGTTCAGGCGCTTTTTAAAAAATACCAATACTCCTTTCTTTGTCATTTTTTAAGCATAAACTTTCAATTAATAATAGTATATTACACTAAATTTCAAAAAGTAGCAAGTACTATAAGAAAAAATTAAGAAAATAGGCAGTATTTAATTATTTACAATCCCCCTTTTTTTGTGATATAATAGCCCTATCAAGTAAAAAGGGGTAGTATGATGGGAGAATTAAAAGTATTAATTGATGAAGCAAGTATTCAAGAAAAAGTAGCAAACTTAGCCAAAAAGATTGAACAAGACTATGAGGGAAAAGACTTAACTTTAGTAGGTATTTTAAAAGGCTCTACCGTTTTTATGGTAGACTTAGCAAGAAAGATGGAAAAACAAGTAAAGTTTGCTTTTATGCAAGTTTCTAGTTATGGTGCAGAAAAAATTAGTGCAGGAAAAATCAATTTAAAACTAGATTTACCAGAATCATTAGAAGGGGAAAATATTTTAATTGTAGAAGATATTATTGATACTGGAAGAACCTTAAGTTATTTAATCAAACACCTACAAGAAAAGAACCCAGAAAGTATAAAACTATGTACCTTATTAGACAAGCCAGAACGTAGAGAGTACGATGTAAAAGTGGACTATGTAGGCTTCGAAATCCCCGACAAATTTGTTGTAGGTTATGGCTTAGACTATAATGAAATGTACCGTAATTTACCATATGTTGCAGAGGTAGAGTAATACATGTTTAATATTGAAGAAGAGATTAAAAAACTTCCCGAAAAACCGGGAGTTTATATTATGAAAGATAAAGATGACCATATTATCTATGTAGGAAAAGCGGTAGTGTTAAAGAACCGTGTAAGGCAGTATTTTAGAAAGACTCGTAAAACGAAACGAATAGAAAATATGGTTTCTCTAATTGACCATTTTGAGTATATTGTAACCGATAATGAGGCAGAGGCTCTTATTTTAGAATGTAATTTAATTAAAGAAAATAGACCAAAGTTTAATGTATTACTAAAAGATGATAAAACTTATCCCTATATTAAAGTAGATGTAAAAAGTGAGTATCCCAATGTGACGATTACTCGTAAGATTTTAAATGATGGGGCAAAGTATTTTGGACCATATGCGAATAGTGGTAGTGCTAAAGAGATGGTAAATTTTATTAAAGAAAAATTTAAGATTCGTCAGTGTAAGAATTTTAAATTTGTAGGAAGAGCCTGCCTAAATTATCACATACATCGTTGTTCGGCACCTTGTATGGGCTATATTTCGAAAGAAGAATATAATAACATGATACGACAAATTCTCCTATTACTAGAGGGAAAAATTGATCCCATTGTAAAAGAATTAGAAGAAGGAATGAAAAAAGCATCAGAGGCACAAGATTACGAAGAGGCAGCATATTTAAGAGACAAGAAACTTGCCATTGAACGTATCAACCAAAAACAAAAAGTATCGAATATTACCGAAAATGATATTGATGTGATTGGACTTGCTAAAAATGATATAACGGCTTGTATTGAAATCTTTTTTGTTAGAAAAAGCAAAATGATTGGAAGAGAACACTACTTTTTTAGGGAATCTTCGGATATTTCCAATGAAGAAATATTAGCCAGTTTTGTAAAACAATATTACATGGGAAAAGAAGAAATTCCCCATAAGATTATGCTAAAAGAAAGATTAGAAGAAAAAGAGGTTATTGAAGAATTATTATCCAAACAAGTGGGAAGAAAAGTTGAGTTAAAATCTCCTAGGAAAGGAGAAAAGCTAAGGTTTGTAGAAATGGCAGAGAAAAATGCAAAAGTAACCTTAGAAAATAAAGAAAAAGACCGTTATGATGTATTAATGGAATTAAAAAAGGTACTAAACCTTGAAAAGATGCCAAGAAAAATTGAAACCTACGATATTTCAAATATATCGGGAACCGACATGGTAGCAGGCATGTGTGTGTTGCAAGATGGAGTAGTAAACCATAAGTTATCGAGAAGATTTAAAATAAAAACCGTATTTACCCAGGATGATCCCAAATGCATGGAAGAAGTTATTACAAGAAGACTAAAGCATTCCATAGAAAATGAAAATGGAGGTTTTGGAAGTTTACCAGATGCCATTTTTGTGGATGGAGGAATTACCCAAGAAAGAGCAGCCAAAAATGCTCTTCAGGTATATGGTTTAAACATACCAATTTACGGAATGGTAAAAAACGATAAACACCGTACAAGAGCATTAATCAATGAAAAAAGAGAAGAAATACCCTTATCCGAAGAATTAATGAATGTGATAACCAATTTCCAAGATGAAGTTCATAAAACCGCCATCGAATATCATAGAAAAGTAAGAGGAAAACGAATGACCAAATCGAGTTTAGACGAAATAAGAGGAATTGGAGAAAAGAAAAAGCAAGAATTATTAAAACATTTTGGTAGTGTGGAAAAAATAAGAGAAGCGACACTAGAAGAATTAGTGCGGAGTAAAGGGAATTACCGAAGAAATTGCGAAGAGGTTAAAGGAAGAAAATTAGTAGGCTAAACAATAACGAAAAGAGTAAAAAAGATAGAAAACTGTCAAAAACTTATCATAAATTTTCGTAAAATTAGGTTATATTCTGGAAAACTCCTTCATATATATAATACAAGAGTATATTTGAAAGGGGAAATACAAATGATGGAATATGCAAAAGAGGAAGTGCTTACTGCTAGTTATGGGGTGAAAAAGGACAAGCTAAAAGTGAGCATACAAGGGAAAATATGCAATAAAGTAAAGCAAAATAAAATAGTAGCCTTATTTTTAGCAATGGGAATTACGTTTATGGTTTTGGATTTAACATTCATTTACTACTTTTTTTCTCTATTGACAAAACTATAAAATGGTAAGTAAAGCCTTAAATAAGAAGAAAGGAAATGAAATATGGAAGTAGCAAATAATTGGAACGATTATGAAATATTAGATATGGCGAATGGTGAGAAATTGGAAAGATGGGGGAATATTGTTTTAATAAGACCAGACCCTCAAATTATATGGAAAGAAAAAACAAATCCACAAATGTGGAAAAAAGCACATGCTACTTATAATAGAAGTAAACAAGGTGGAGGAGCATGGAATTACCAAAAAGAACTTCCAAAGGCATGGAAATTAACGTATAAAAATCTAACCTTCAACATAAAACCAATGGGATTTAAGCATACGGGACTATTTCCAGAACAAGCAGTCAATTGGGACTGGATGATAGAAAAAATAAAAAAAGAAAATAGAGAAATAAAAGTATTAAACTTATTTGCCTATACAGGCGGAGCAACGGTTGCTTGCTTATCGGCAGGAGCTAGCGTATGCCACGTGGATAGCTCCAAAGGCATGGTGGCTTGGGCAAAAGAAAATGTTATTTCCTCTGGTTTGCAAGATAAAAAAGTTCGTTACATGGTAGATGATGTGGTAAAATTTGTAAACCGTGAAATTCGAAGAGGAAATACCTATGATGCCATTATTATGGACCCTCCTTCTTATGGAAGAGGAACAAATGGTGAAGTATGGCAATTTGAGGAAAATATTTCCGACCTGGTTTCCTTATGTATGAAAGTATTAAGTGATCATCCCTTGTTCTTTTTAATTAATTCCTATACCACCGGAATTTCAGCAAAAGTATTAGAGAATTTATTACAAATTCATATGAAAAAACAAGTAAGAGGTACATTTTCTTCCGGAGAAATTGGTTTACCACAGGCAAATTCTTCTCTTATTTTACCATGCGGAATTTATGGGCGTTGGGAAAAAGAATAAGGTTTATAGGGAACCAATCAAAAACCTAAATAAGGATATAAGAAATGGATTTTGAAATGGAAAAATTAAATGTAATTTATGAAGATAATCATATTATTGTCGTACAAAAAATCCCCAACATTCCATCACAGCAAGATAAGTCTGGCGATATCGATATGCTTACTTTGGTAAAAGCGTACATTAAGGAAAAATACCATAAGCCAGGAGAAGTATATTTAGGCTTAGTGCATCGCTTGGATAGACCAGTGGGAGGAGTTATGGTATTTGCAAGAACATCAAAAGCAGCTGCGAGATTAAGCGAAGAAGTACGAAATAAAGTGTTTGAAAAATCGTATTTGACGATTGTAGATGGAAAGTTAGAACCCCAAAAAGGAACGTTAGAAGATTATCTTGTAAAAAATCAAAAAACGAATGTAAGCAAAGTTACCACCAAAGAGAAAAGCCAAGCAAAACTTGCAAAATTAGATTATGAAACCATAAAATATGACGAAGAACTAAATTTGTCCGTGTTAAAAATAAAGCTACATACAGGAAGGCATCATCAAATTCGTGTGCAATTATCCAGTAGAGGACATAGTATCTACCGGAGACCAAAAATATGGTTTAAGGGGAAGAGGAAAGCAGATTTGTTTGTGGGCATATTCTTTGGGGATTGTTCATCCAATCACCAAAGAAAAAATGGAATTTACCTGTTTACCACAAAAAATAGGCTCATGGAAAATACTAGAAGGCATAGAAGAGTAGCATTACTAGACAGCGACGTTTTTAGAAGAAGGGATGATGTCATATAGTTCTAATGTTTGCGTAAAGAAATGTTCATCATGAAAAGTATTCAAATTTGCATTTGGATACTTTTTTAAAATTTTATTTACTTCCCAAAGTCCAAGTCCAGTATTATGCTCTTTGGAAGAAACACCTTTTTCGAACATATGCTCAAAATCAATTTTTTCTTTTAAATAAGTATTCTCAATTACCAAAACCTGACGATTTCTTCGTGAATCTTTCCTAATTTCAACACGAACCATCTTTTCTTCACACTCACGAGCTGCCTCAATGGCATTATCCAAAAGAATACCTAAAATGCGAGAAAACTCATAAATCTTCATATTCAAAGTTTGAAAATCCAAAAAGAAGTCAAAGGTTATCGTAATACCGAGAGGAATGTGCCAAACGATATTTTGAAACCAAAAGGCTATAGATAGCTGGTACATTTACCACTTCTGGGCTTAAATAAGCAAAATTATTAGATGTTTGAAAATCACGAAATAATTCAGAATAATAAACACGAAGTCCCTCCATATCGTTTTTATCAATATAGCCACCAATGGCTTGTAGGATATTTCCAAAATCATGCCTAAAAGCTTGTAAGTCTTCCTGAGAACTTTGCAAAGTTTCGTTATATAGTGTGGTTTTTTCTAAATTTTGAGACATTTGCGTATAGGTTCGTATTCCATAAATCGCAAAGAAAAGAATACCAAAGAAAACAAAAACAATCATACTACAAATTAATAAAATCATGATTAAACCCTCATTTCATTATTTTATCTTTTGAAACTGGAACTAGGAAATGAAATACATTTATGTAAAAAAATTCCAGAACAAGTCAATACTATAACTCACATTTTGTATAAAGTCAAGAGAAAATGACGAAAAATGAAAAAAAGTAATTTTGACAACAAAATTAGGGAATATTTCATAAAATAACCTGAGGTGTTTTTTATGAGGATAGTAGAATATGATAGAAAAAGTGTAAAAGAATATGCAAAAAAGTGGGCGTATTTAAGAAATCCGCAATATTACAATTACGATAGCGTAGGTGGAGATTGTACCAATTTTGTATCACAATGTATGTTTGCCGGTACCCATCAAATGAATTATGACAAAAATGGATGGTATTACCAAAATGCCAACCAAAAGTCACCAAGTTGGACTGGAGTTGAATTTTTATATCAATTCTTAATTCAAAATAAATCCGTAGGAC
Source organism: uncultured Clostridium sp. (assembly GCA_948436025.1). Classification (GTDB taxonomy): domain Bacteria; phylum Bacillota; class Clostridia; order TANB77; family CAG-508; genus RGIG8482. The sequence goes on from CAOJHH010000044.1 coordinate 7,465, forward strand.
CTTTTGGGAAAATAGCGAAAAAGGAAGAACTACAAATAGGTGATATTGTACAACTCTCTTTTGGGGAAGACCACTATGGGCATAGCTTATTAGTAGTAGAAAAGAAGAAAGATGAAATTTTGGTAGCAACCCATACCTTCGATTCTTACAAAAGAAACTTATTAAGCTATCAATACGAAAAAATGCGTATGCTCCATATAGAAGGAGTACGAAAATGGTAAAAATCATAAAAATCGCTTGTAAAATAGAAAAAAACGAGGTAAAATAGATAAGCAAAGAAGAAAAAGGAGTAGAACATGTATTTAGTAGTAGGGCTTGGAAATCCGGAGGAAGAGTATAGGAAAACAAGACATAATATGGGGTTTGATGTGGTAAATGAAATTGCAAGTAAATATGAGGTTTCTTTGGAGAGAAAAAAGTTTGATGCTAATTTTGGAGAAACCATGATTGAAGGGCAAAAGGTAATACTAATAAAACCACAAACCTATATGAATTTAAGTGGAGTAGCCGTAAAGCAATTTGTGGATTTTTATAAGGTTCCTATGGAGCAAGTGATTGTCATTTATGATGATATGGATATTGAAAAAGGAACCATGAAAATACGAAAAAAGGGTGGAGCAGGAAGCCATAATGGTATGAAATCTGTTATTTCGCAAATAGGAAGTGAGAATTTTCCACGAATTCGTATTGGAATTGGAGCACCACTACACCCACGGAGATAGAATAAATTATGTATTAGAAAAGCTTTCAAAAGAAGAATATACCATATTAGATAGGGGAATTCAAAAAGCAAGTACGGCAATTAGTGATATTCTAAAAAATGGAATTGACCATGCGATGAATCAATATAATGAAACAATGAGAAAGGAAACTAGATGAAAGAAATAATAATCAATGTAGATGCCAATAATAACAAAAAGATACTGCTAGTAGAAAATGGAAAGTTGCTAGAGCAGTATGAGGAAAATAGTAATATGAAGCGATTAGAAGGAAATATTTATCTTGGCAAAATTCAAAATGTATTACAAGGAATGCAAGCCGCTTTTGTAGATATTGGTGAAAAAAAGAATACGTTTATTCATATTAAAGACATTTTACCAAAAGTAGACACCAAAACAGAAGACCCAGAAGAGGCTGTAAAAAACAATAATATTAAAGATATTGTAAAAGTAGGAATGCCAATTTTGGTACAAGTAAAACGCGACAGTACTAATAAAAAAGGGGCAAGGGTTTCTACTCACATTAATTTAGCAGGAAGATTTTGTGTGATTATGCCGGGCGTAAAATTTATTACGATTTCCCAAAAAATCGAAAAGGAAAAAGAAAGAACACGTTTAATTGAAATCATAGAAAAAAATCTTCCAGAGGGAGTAGGAATTATTGTTCGAACGTCTGCGGAGGGGAAAAAAGAAGAAGACATTATAAAAGATATGAAGCAAACCATTGGAAAATGGGAAAATATTAGGAAACAAGCAAACCAAGAAAAAGGCGTGCCACAATTAGTGTACGAAAATTCGGATATGGTAAAAAGGATTTTAGTGGATTTAATTGACCAAGATATTGCTAGAATTATTGTGAACCGTGAAAAAGAGAAAAAAGAAATTGAAAAAACATTACAAGAAAATGAGCAACAAATTGAAGTGGTATTAAAAAAGCAAGACAGTATATTAGATATGTACGATTTGTCAACACAACTAGAAAAAATAGAAAATCGAAAGATATGGTTAAAATGTGGTGGTTTTATTACGATTGATAAAACGGAAGCATTAACCGCCATTGATGTAAACTCTGGAAAATATATAGGTACCAAAAGTTTAGAACAAACCGTGTATACGGTAAATAAAGAAGCAAGTATTGAAATTGCCAAACAATTACGACTTCGAGACATTGGTGGAATTATTATTATCGATTATATCGACATGAAAGAAAAAGAGCATAAGGAAAAAATTATACAAGTATTGCAAGAAAATTTAAAACAAGACCGTTCCAAAACACAGATTGTTGGATTTACCGAATTAAATTTACTAGAAATGACAAGAAAACATATGTGTAGTAACGATTAACAAAGGAAAAAGGAGGGAAAGAAACATGGATTTTACAATGATATTACCAATTTTAATTGGTGTAGGGATTTTATTTGTGGTACTAAAACTATTAGCATTACCAATGAAATTAATCATCAAATTGGTCATTAACGGAATTGTGGGTGGTGTACTTATTTTTATCATCAATCTAATTGGTGCCAACTTCGCATTTGCCATTCACCTAAATTGGATTACCGCACTAATTGTCGGAATACTAGGTGTTCCAGGTGTCGTAATCGTAGCAATTATGCAATTTGTAATATAAGAACCCTTTACTTAAGGAGCCTTATAGAAAGACGACAGAGCTTATGCTCTGTCGTCTTTCTATTCGCCTAATATCTTTTTTAGTTCTTCATTTCGTTTTATTTTCTGGGTGGTGGTTTTAATCATTGGTTCATCAGTTACAAGAATATCGCGGATATGCTTATATGCTGGCATGGTTTTATTAATGGTTTTCATATCTTCCCAAATCATGTTTTTGTAATCTTCTTTTGTTTTGTCTGGATAAGTTTGTTTTAAATAATCCGCATGATATACAATTTTTGCATTAATTTCTAAATCACCACTGGCAGTTGGTCTGCCAAATACCATGTTTTCTGCTACATAGGGAAGACGGGCAATTAGAATTTCCAATTCTTCTGGGTAAATATTTTTTCCATTTTTTAAAACAATCACATTCTTTTTTCTTCCAGTAATAAATAAATACCCCTCTTTATCATAATACCCTAAATCACCAGTATGGAACCACCCATCGATTAGCACTTCATCGGTTGCATCTTTATTATCATAATAACCAAGCATGATATTGGGACCTTTTATGACAATTTCGCCAATTCCTTGCTCATTTGGGTTTTCAATCTTAATTTCTACATTCGGAAGAGCAAAGGCAACCGACCCCGGTTTTTGGTATTTATCGTTTTCAGCCGAAACAATCGGAGAAGCTTCGGTTAAGCCATATCCATTTAGTAATTCCACTCCAATATTTTTAAGACCCTTTATGGTAGATGTATCCATAGGAGCAGCACCATAAATCACCAAACGAAGATGACCACCAAGTTCCTGAATAATGGATTTAAACCATTTTCTTCGTACATCGATGCCACATTTTAAAAGTAGATTAGAAAGGAAGGTTAAAATCGCAAAAGGAATTTGCAAATGCTTTTCTTTTACTCCTTTTTGAATTTTTTTATACATAGCCTCTAAAATAAGAGGAACACAAACAAAACCAGTAACCTGATATTCTTTTAAGTTAGATGCTACATAACGAAGCCCATCACAAAAAGCAATGGTAATACCACAGTAAAGCCCATATAAGAAAGTAGTAGTAGATTCGTATGTATGATGCAATGGTAAGAACGATAAAAACGTATCTTCAGACGTTACTTTTGCAATACAACCAGTGGAGTAAATATTGGCACAAATATTAGCTTGGGATAGCATCACAATTTTGGCAAGTGATGTGGTACCAGAAGTAAATAGCATAATACTCATAGCTGTATTATCTATTACGACTTCATGATAACGCCTATCTCCATTTGCTTGTAATTCTTTTCCTTTTTGTAACAAACAAGGAAGAGAAAGAATATGATCCTCATCTTTTTCTAAATCCATACAAATATAATGTTTTAACTTACAATCTGGATTATTTTGTAAGTTTTGAAACGCATTCCTATATTTCTTATCAAAAATAACAGCTTCTACTTCACTACGGATAATTGAATTTTCAATTTCATTATCGGGAAGAGCCTTATCAAGAGGAACCACAATCATACCGAGAAGTAGTAACACTTAAATAACTTACACACCATTCATAACGGTTTGGAGAAATAATCGAAACACGCTTTCCTTCTAATCCTAAATCAATTAATCCAGTACCAAGATTTCCGAATATCTTGTTTTAAATCCGCATACGTATGGCGAATATAAGTGGTATCTTTTGGATGTTTCTTATAAATAAAAGCAGTTTTATCCGAATAAAGGCGACAAGAACGCTCAACTAATTCCCTAAAATTAGAAACTGCCTCCACTTCATATAACTTACTTCTCGATAATTCTTCCATACGCTTACCTCCGTAAAATTCATTTTCTTTATTCTATACTTTTTCCAAGAAAAAAACAAGGCTTCGAGAGATTTTTTAGAAGAATTGCGAAAGATAATTTGACAGTATTTGATTATGATAGAAAAAATAATGTATATATTGACTTTACTATATTCCATACACTGGGGTAGGTAGCCCGAGTCGTCACTATAGGGGATAATCACATGTTGATTAATATTTGCATATGGGATTTCAAATGGAAGTAAAAAAATAACTGTTCATTGTATTGAATGGTTATTTTTTTTCGTTTGTTTTCATAGTATTTAAATAAAAACACTAGGAGGATATAAGAAAATGGAAAAACAAGTTAAAAGAAAGATTGGAAAGGCGTTAATTGGAATTGCAGTTATGATATTTGTAATAGGAATTGGTGCCGTAGGAATAAAACAAGAAAATAAAGTAATGGGAAATACGGTGGTTACTTCGGCTACAACGTTAAGCAATAAAAAAATCGGTTGGGGAATTAAAAGAGAAGACAATCATGCACAACCAGATTTAGGAAGTAAAAATAAAGAATTAATGGAGCAGTATAAAGGAATTGCAATGGGGAATCCAGAAAAAAAGTATGTATATTTGACTTTTGATGAAGGGTACGAAGCAGGCTATACGCCAAGAATTTTGCAAGTATTAAAAGAAAATAATGTGAAAGCTACCTTTTTCTTAACAGCACATTTTGTAAATACCGAGGAACAATTGGTAAAAGACATGATAGCAGGTGGACATATTATACGGTAATCATTTTTAAGATATAGTGATGACCTCAAAAATAAAATTGATAAAAGCTAGGT
>CAOJHH010000045.1 GCA_948436025.1 uncultured Clostridium sp.
CTACTGTATCAATGATTTTGACTTCTTTTAAACCAGTCAATTCACGGATTTAGGTACTTATTAAGAACTTTTGTTGCTCTTCAATCACAAAAATTGGAGAGTAATGCCTCCGGTTTTTGTGTGATTTTCAAACAAAAATAAGGAGGATGTATGATGACAACATCAAAAAGTTTTAACAAAGTAGCTATTGGTATGTTTTTGGGAGGTACCATTGCAGCTGTAACAAGACCTCTTAGCCAGTTGGTTTTTGATTTTCAGTGGCGAAAATGTGATAATGCCTACTGTAAATTCATGAACCATAACAAGATGAGTTTGGAGCTGTGCGAATGTGTAAGTGACACCGGAGGTATTCCGATTTTCGCTTATGACAGCCAGACCTACCACCTTGAGGATTTCGCTATTCCGGCAGGCTATGTTTTGCTTAAAATTACTACCTGTTTTCGCGAAACAACATATGCCTTTGCTAAGGTGTCTTGTAAGAGGCAGCTTTTTCCTCGGCACACTGTACTGTGCTACTTTGTGGACGAAGAAGAATGGGCTGATGAATGTGGTGAATAACATTTATCCTGTCCTAGGAAAAGCGAAAAACGTGGCTAACACGTTTTTCGCTTTTTTATTCTTACTTTTCCTCAATCTCCTCTAAAATCTGCTCTTTTGGTTTGTTTGGGATGTAGTAGTAGGAGTTGCAGTTTGGGTCGAAGTTGCAGATGGATTTGTATTCGCAGTAGTCGCATGGGGTTTTCTTTTTCTTTTGGTTATAGTATGGTTTTATTTCGATTTGCCCTGAGTAGATTTCTTTTGCGATTTCTTTTATAACTTTGTCTATGTGTTTTTGTAGGGTTTTAAATTGTTCTTTGGTAATAACACTTGACCTTGCTTCACTGATGTTTTGGTTTTGGTCTAGGTAGGCGGGTATTAGGTTTGATGCTCCTTTTTCTAGGGTTTTATCCATTTTTCTTATTACATTGACATCGGCTAAAATGAGTCCTTGCATTTTGAATTGTTTTTTGATTTCTTGTTCGATTTCTTCGTCTGTTTTGTTACGGTCAGCTTTTAGGATTGGATCGATTAGGTTAAAGTATAACACTCCTGCTGGAATTAGGTTTTCTTGTTTACTGGTTATGGCATCTAAATAGGTTAAAAGCTGAATTTGTAACCCTGCTACGACTTCGTTTAAATCGATGTTTTTTACAGAAGATTTGTAGTCGATAATTCGTATATAATCCCCTTCGTTTCCTTTGGCAAAATCAATTCGGTCTATTTTTCCTGTAATTTCGATTCGTTTGTCGTCTTCTAAGGTTATTTCCATTGGCGGATATTCTTTGTTCGTTTTAAATTCTACTTCATTTCCCATAATTTCAAAATCACTATGAACAAGGCTTTCAATAATGTAATTCATTGCTTGCAAGATTAACTTTTCTAGTCGTTTGGTTAATATTTGGTATTTCTTGGTTGCTCCTAATATGTAGTTTCGGTTTTGTGTTAGTTTTTCACGAATGATATTTTTTATGATTTCCTCTATTTCTTCTTTTGTCATTTCTTTTAGTTTTAAATTCCTTCCGAAGAACCTGTGAGAAAAATTCATCAATTACCTCATGCATGAAATTTCCTGTATCGATGCTTTTTACTTCAAATAGATTATTTTCTTTTAACTCCAATCCATATTTTAAATAAAACGAGAATGCACATCTTTTGTATTGCTCTAACCTAGAAATACTGGTTTTTAAGGTATTCCCATATAGTTCTTGTATATTTTCTTTTGAAATATGGCAGGGTTTATTTTGGTACTGAATTGCTTTTGTTGCCTCTTCTAACCTTTTACTATATTCCTTGTCCTTACGATAAAACGAATATAACAAAAACCATATCTCATCAATCTCTTTTCCATCTTCAAAATCACGAATATTGGTTAATAATTCGTAAAAAGTCGCCTCTTTGGTCGTAATTTCGCTATTTTTCTGTATCATATCACTTTTCTTTACTAGCTTTGGATACATTCTTTTTACTTTTGCTATTAGCATGGAGGGTCTTAGCGTTTTTCCTTCATTATCCGAAGATACATAGGAAAGAAATAGCTTTTCTTCTGGTATGGTAAAGGCTTTGTAAATATTAAAATTTTCTTCATATAATTGTTCTTTGGTATCTTTTGCAAGCTCCATTCCTTGCCCTTTTAAATATTCCCTATCTTGGTCATTTAAAAACCCCTCTTCTTTATGGTTTGTAGGAAAAACGCCATCGTTCATACCAATTAGAAATACTGCCTTTACTTTATGGGTTCTACTTCGTTCTACATCTGCAATCATGACTTGGTCAATGGTTGCAGGAATAGTTCCAAGCCCACTACTTACAAGTCCCATTTTTAGTAATTTGGTATATTCCTCAAAAGATAGGTTGTCATCTGGTAGTACCATACTTAGCTCGTCCATCACTTCCATGACAATATCCCAAGAAGTTTCATAAATATTACTTAATTCAATTCGCCCATTTTTTCGTAAATCGTCTGCCTTTTCCTGCAATTTTTCGTATATTTCATTTTGTAATAAAAATTCGTATAAGGCTTTGGATAAATCTTTTGCTGTTTTGGTTTTTGTTAATTTACTTTTAAATTCCAATAATGGTGTAATTACTTTTTGCCTCATTTGATTTAACTTTTGTAATTCTTCCTCACTTTTTGCCATTTTCCATTCCTGTTTATACCATTTGTTTCCCTTTATTCCATAAGAAATGCAATAGTTTTCTAGTTCAAATAGTTCTTCTTTGGTAAATGGTGAAAATCCTGTTTTTAGATAATGAAATACGCTTTCATAAGACCAGTTCTTTGCAAAAATATCTACCACGGAAAGGAGATATTTTACTAAGATATTATCGCTAAAGTCCTTTTTTTGGTCTGCAAAAACGGGAATATGAAACCTTGTAAAAATAGCGGTAATTAAACTTGCATATTGTTCCATGTTTTTGGTAATAACAGAAATATCTCGAAAGCGATAGTTTTCTTCCTTTACCAGATGAATGATTGTTTTTGCCACTTGTTCAATTTCTGAGAATGGATTTTGCGCAAGAAATAGTTCGATATTTGAGGTTTCCTTTTCGTATTTTTCGTTTTTTTGTCCACTCATATTTTTTTCTAATAGGCATAATTCCTCATTTCGAAATCGATAAAGTTCGTTTCTTGGCTCTGGCACACAAATTTCTACTTGTTCTTGTTTTGCTATTTTTATTAGCTTACTTGCGGTTTGTTTATTGGTATAGAAAATATCGTTTAAATCGTTTGCCTCTTCTAGGGTATCGGTACAGATGGTAATGTTTACTTCTTTTGCTTTTCGTAATAACTTACGAATAATTTCGTATTCTTGCTTGGTAAAGCCAGAAAATTCATCAATATAAATAATGGTATCTTGAAACATGTTACTTTCTTCTAATTTATTCCCTAAAATGGTTAGTACATCATCTTCATCCATATAGGCATTTTTTATGGTTTCTTCATATGCCTCATATAAAACCGAAATGTCTTCTAGTTTGGCTTTTAAATATGGATTTTGGGTTTGATTTTTTATATTTTGTAACATAGGATTGGTTACCATGTGTTTTTTTAATTCTTTTATTTGGTCTATTACCAATTCTACATTTTCTTCAGACCTACTAAGAAAGGTTAAATTCTTTTTTTGTTTTTGTAATAAATGAGAAATAAGCATTGCTTTTCCCGATTTTGAAAGTTCGTTTTTCGCAAGCCCCCCGCTCTTCTTTTAAAATACGATGTGCCATACGAGCAAATGTTAATACTTCTGCTTGAATTACCGCATTTTGCTCTAACACATCCAGTAATTTTCTTTCTTGCATATAAGAAAATTGTTCTGGTGTAATCATATAAATTTTACTTAGCTGGTTTAATTTTTCCTTCATTTCACGAAAACAAAATTCACTCTTTCCACTTCCCGATTTCCCATAAATTAATCGTAACCCCATTTATTTATCTCCTTTCTTAGAAGGCACCGCCTCCGCCTCCACGGCCTCCACCACCGGAGAAACCACCTCCGCCGGAAAATCCTCCGCCAGAGCCACCGGAGAAACCGCCGTCTGAGCTACCCCCATAGCTTTTCCATACTTTTCCTATGGATTTATAATAATTTCTTAGGAAAATGTAGTCTAGGCTTGTGTAATGGTAGAACATGTAGTAATCAGTTATTAAAAAGTCATTAAAATCTCTATTTTCGATTAAGCCTAGTAAATCGTCATCTAATGGCATATCTTTCAATTTTTTTGAAATCTTTTTTGCGGTTCCGAAGGAAATCGCATAGGCTAGATATTGTTCCCACAAAAAGACTTCTTCTACATTACGTTCGTTCATTAATGTATTTTCTAAACGCTCTGCCATTTGGTTAATTTTGCTAAAATCTTCTATCATGCTAGGAGAGTTTTTTAGCATTAAATTATCAGTAAATACGATGATAAATGCTACTCCTAATAGAATTTCATCTGCAATAAGATAACTGTTTGGAAAAAAGAAATTGGTTGCAAATACAATTGCTAAATCTAATACTACAATGGCAATCGTGGTAGAAACAATCTTTTTTCCTGAAAACTGTTTGGTTACTTTATTAATTCCGTGCCTTATAATGGATAAGATTTTTAGTGGTATGTAAAGAAGTGTCATAATCATTGGGAAAAAGATGAGTGCTATATAGAATATGTTTCCTAACCCAAAACCTATTCCTTCTTTCGTGTAAATATTTAGCCCATTAAATTGAATATGGATTAAAATTAGTACAATACAAATACCAAGTAATAAGGTATTAAAAATTCGTAGCCCTTGTGGCATTTGCTGATTGGCTCCATAAGATTGCAAGGTTTTCCCAGCCATTTCATTTAAGGTTCTAAATTTCATGTTTGCGTCTTTTTCTTTTGGCATTTCTTTTAAACGTTCTACTAAATTTCGTCTACTTGCACTTCCAAAAAACCAGTTGTACACATACCTTTCTATTTCGTCCATATCTTGACCGTGTTTCTACGTTTTTCTTTAATTCATAAATATAGCCATCTTTCCCTACTACGGTAGGTGTTACTTCTAACTCTACCACCTTTTTGGAAATCAAATTCATTAATACGGCAATGATATCTCTTGCCAGAATGGTCCTACTTTCCCTGATACACCCTGCTAAGAGAGGATTGTATTTTTTCATTAATTCTTCATCTTCCACTTGTGTTACAGGATATTTTTTGTCTTTTTCAAAAATAAAAATTAGGATAATCCAGTAGATTAGTAAAATACCAGCAAATACAAAAATTTTCTTTGTAAAGTTTTGCTTTTTTTCTATGTTATGATAAATATTTTCTTCATCTTTCATAACAAGATTTATGGCATTAATGCCCGAGGCTTTTCCCCCTTTTCTTATATTGTCATTGTGAAACAATACTCTTGCTGCTACATATTGCCCGAGGTTTTACATTGGTTACCGATAAATTTACTTGATTTTTAGAAACAATTTTACAAGTGCCATTGTATGGACCATGGGCAAATATTTTTAAATCCTCACTGGTTTGATTGTTTGGTAAATGAATATCAATATTTAGGTTTTGAATGGTAGTTTGCCATTCTCCTCCAATAAAATTGTAATACAATTCTCCTATATCATTATGTTTTACACAAAGGTTTTTTAGGATAAATTCAATTTGAAAAGTCTTTTTGGTATTGTGTGCTGGCGAATACACCTTTAGGCGTTTGATACCATTGGTCGTTTCAATGGTATATACGCCTCTTCTTCCATTACTACTGCTTGATACTTTTGTGTATTCTTGTTTGGTATCTCCTTTTATTTCGGAAACATCGGTAATCGTAACACCACTTGCATTATATAGGCTATCTTTTAGGGCTGTTGTTTGTTTTCGAAATTTATCGTATTCTTCGGTATTTAAGGTGTTTGGAATATCGATGTAAATTCCGTTATACTCACCATTAAAATCATAAGTTATTTCTTGGTGGACTGCTAACGAACCATCTTCTAAAATCGTGGCTTGTATGTCCATATGGGTAATATGGTAACTTTTAGCTTGTACCTGGTTACCCATAAAAACCCCAATTAGCACTACGAATATGCTTATCATGTATTGTAAAATCTTTCTCTTCATTTTCTTTTTCCCCTTTTTATTTCTTTTGTTTCTATTTTATGCCGTTTCTCGTTTCCAATAGAATAGATATTGTTGTGCTAATCCTGCTAGGTTTTGGTATTTTTGGTTTGCTAGGTTTTCTATTTCTTGTTTTTTTACTTTTGTTTCATCTTTATTTTGTATGTATAATTCATTCATGACTCGCCTAACCCATACATCAATTGGGAATACTTCAAAACGGTGCATGCCAAATAATAATATACAATCTGCTACTTTGGGACCTACCCCGTGGTAAAGTTTCTAGTTTCTTTTTGATTTCTTTTACGTTTTGCATGTTTTTTAATTCTTCTATGGTGATTTCTTGTTTTAAAAATTTTCTTGTGGTTTCATATATGTATTTATCGCGAAATCCTAAGCCTAACTTTCGTAAATCTTCTATACTTGCTTTTCCTAGTTGTTCTTGGGTTGGAAATGTATAATAGGTATTATTTTTCCATACAATTGGTGTTCCATATTCCTTAGAAATTCGTTCGATGATTTTTTGAATTCTAGGAATATTGTTATTTGCGGATATAATAAAGGAAATAATCACTTCCCACAAGTCTTGGTTTAAAATACGAATTCCATGTCCAAATTCAATACTTTTGGCTAAATATTCATCAATATGGCTTAACTCATGTTTCATTTTTGCATAATCTGTTCTCATATCAAAATAGTCATCCACTACTTTCTCAATCTTATCCTCACAAATCCCTTCAAACACAACACTTTTTGCTTGTTTTTTAACATTTAGCACATTGTGTCCAAAAACCCCAGTATAACTATCATCTTCCTGCCTATGCCACCTAAAACACTGCCCACACTCAAAAATATGTCTTGGCTCAAAATCCATTTTATCAATCACTAATTTTTGTTCTTCCATTCTCTCATCCTCATGTTTTATTCTACCATATTTTCTACATTCTCTCAACAAAAAATTTATTTTCTATTTACACTTCACATAAAATTTGGTATAATTCTATAGAAAACGTTGGTATTGTTTTTATTGCGAAATAGGAGGAAGTTTATGCAAGGAAATTTAAACGGTGTTATTCGCAACTCTTTTTATTTAAGAAACACCCGTGGTGATACCTCACGTGTTCCTTTAAGTGAAAGCTTTGCCCTTTTTGATTATGTTGAAAATGAAAATGGACATCTCGAGCTTCGCGAAAAAGAAAAAGAAAAAAAGAAAGATTAACCTCTTTCCAATGCAATGAAAAACGAAACAGGCGATTTGTCTGTTTCGTTTTCATTTTCGACAGGTCTCTCTCCTGTCATATTCAATGGTCTCTCAACCATTCTGAGTCAGCCAAAAGTTGCTCGGAAAAGTATACGGCTTAAGCCAAATGGTGGGCTTTTTTTGAGTTTGAAATCTTGCAATCCTATAAATGCCCTGTTCACATTGTTCACATACATCGCCTTTCACCTGAAACTTTATTCCTGCTATTGTAATACTCTTGGACTCATCCATTTCATACCAATCCATGGTATTTAAATAATCTTCTTCCCGATATTGCTGATTTATTTTCTTTGGCAAACACCGGTATGTGTCTGTTGTTGTTATGATATGATAATGCAATATTTACTCCCTCTTAAACCCAAGCCCATAGGCTTCTCTTGCGTTGGAGATGATGACAAAGGAACGTGGGTCTATTTTTTTACTGATTTGTTTGATGCGCATGGCTTCGTTTCTGGAAGCAACGCATAGTAGCATCATTTTTTCTTCGTTTGTGTACATGCCTTTGGCATAAATTCCTGTTAAGCCTCTTTCTAATTCTTTCATGATTTCTTCGGATATGGTTAGATAGTCTTCTGAAATAATATAGATTAATTTTGTAAAATTAATTCCTTCAAATACAATATCGATTACTTTTCCCATTAAGTAAATGGTAATAGCAGAATATAGTCCTACTTCTATTTCTTTAAAGAAAATGGTATTGACGATTACAATGATAACATCAATCATCATAATTAAATTTCCGGTTCGATAATATGGTTTGTATTCTTTAATGACATAGGCAAGCATGTCGGTTCCACCAGTGGAAGCATTGGCTTTTAGAATGATTGAGGTTCCTAAGCCCATTGCAATTCCCCCATAAATACATGCTAAAAATCGGTCTCCGTGTTAGGGCGGGGTATCTGTCCAATATATCAATAAAGATAGATAAAAAGGTGGTTCCTAAAATTCCTTTTATCACAAAGTTTTTTCCTTTTTTGATAAAGGATAAAATGAAAAGTGGTATGTTTAGGGCAATAATGGTTATTCCCATGGGAAGTTTTAAAAAATAGTATAACACGGTTGCAATTCCTGTAAAACCACCAGAAGATAATTGGTTTGGTAGTAAAAATAACGATACTGCACTTGCCATTACAAAACTCCCAAATAAAATTTGGATTACTTCAAATGCATATTTTCGAAATTTTAGTTCTCTTTTCTTTGCTTTTAGGGTCATTTTGGACCTCCTTGTATTTCATACACCTTTTGTGTCTTTGACTCCTACATAAAAACACCTATATTTGTATTGTTTACAAATATAGGTGTTTTATACCATTTCTTATTCTAACGCATATAATAATTTGTAAGTGGCAAAGCCACTAACTTAGGTTATTTATTTCGTTATTTTTTCGTCTTCTTTAAAATCTTGAAAGGTTTGCAAAATTGTCATTTCTGTTCTTCCTAGTCTTATGGTTTCGTCTTCTTTTACTTTAATATCTACTTCATATAAGTCTTTTAATTTTTTAGCATTTTCTCTTTTATGCCCAATTACACTGCCCACATCTTGTGAATTTACCTTAATCTCTACTTCTTTTACTTTTACATTGAATTTTTTTATTTTATCTACAATACTATCATACCAAATGCTATCATCCACTAATTGCCCAAAGGCTGGATGGAAAGGTCCTGCTACTACATCACTTTTATCACTATTTGGCTCTGAAATGACATCGGTGTTTTGAAGTCCGATACGAATTACTTCGACTCTACTTTTATTGAATAAATATACGAGTTCTTTGGAACGTTCTACTGCTTGGTCTAGTGTAATTGGTTCATAGGTTCCTTCTTCTAATTCCTGTTCTAATTTTGTATTTTTTAACACAAGTACGGGATAAATTCTTACCATTTTTGGTTTTAGTTTAATTAAATCTTTTGCCGTTCTTAGCTCATCTAGTTTGGTGCTTTCTGGAAGCCCTACCATCATTTGATGCCCTAGTTTAAAACCATAACGGCGAATTAGTTTCGAGGCTCTTTTGACGTCTTCAAAACGATGTCCTCTTCCCGCTCTATTTAAAATATAATCATTGGTGGATTGTACTCCTAATTCTATGGTTTTTACTTTGTATTTTTTTAACCTTTTTAATATTTCTTTATCAATATAATCTGGTCTTGTTGAAATACGAATGGAATCAATTTCTCCGCTTTCAATATATTCGTATGCGGTTTGCAAAAGTTCTTCTTGCAAACTTACATCAATTCCTGTAAAGCTTCCACCAAAAAAGGCAATTTCTTTAAAAGCCTCTTCGTCTTTAAAACTTGCTAAGTATTCTTTTACTATTTTTTTCACATCTTCTTTGGTTACTTGTTTTTTCTGACCACTAATTGCCTTTTGGTTGCAAAAAATGCAATCATTGGGACACCCTAAATGTGGTACAAAAACGGGAATAATATATTGCTTTTTATTTTTCATGCTGTACCATCCTTCCTTTCTAGTTTTGTTTTACCTTTTCTTCCATGGCAATTCTTGCGGCTTCCATTTCTGCATTCTTTTTGGAACGACCTTCTCCTGTGGCTAATACTTGTCCATTGCATTTTACTTCTGCAATAAAATGTTTGTCATGGTCTGGTCCACTTTCGTGAATAATCTGATATTCGATATGAACTTCCCCATGGGCTTGTAATTTTTCTTGTAAAACGGTTTTATAATCTTTTAAACCAACACTTTTACTCGCTTGCTCGATTGGACCTTTTAAGTGTGTCATAATAAATCTCGAAACTGGTTCTAGCCCCCCATCTAAGTACATAGCAGCAATCACCGCTTCTACACTATCGGCTAAAATAGCTGGTCTTTTTTCTCCTCCACTTACTCTTTCGCTTTTTCCTAAGTATAAGAAATCACTAAAATTAAGCTTTTTTGCTATTTGGTATAGGCTTTCTTCACATACCACACTTGCTCTAACTTTAGTCATTTCTCCTTCTTTTAGGTACTTATAATGCTTGTACAAATATTGGCTAGTGATAAACTCTAAAATGGCATCTCCTAAAAACTCGAGTTTTTCATTACTTACCATGTTTCTTTCATTGGCATAAGAAGTATGCGTTAACGCGGTTTTTAGTTTTTCTTTATCCGAAAAAGAGTAACCAATATTAATCTCAAAGCGTTCTAATTCCATTTTTCTCTCACCACCTTTCCCATTATATACCAAACCGAAAAAAAACGCAATTGTGATTTTTTAACATTTTTTTATTGTTTTTTCTTATCCATTCGATAAAATAGGACTTTTCTTTCCTTCATCGAAATTTTTCCTACTTCATACCCATATTCTTTTAGTTCCTTCTTGTAAGTCAAAAAAGAATGGTCTATCTCAAACCCCAAAATATCTCTTATCTCTTCATAAGACAATATGTAATTATCCCTATTATTCTTTCTCAAATACTCCCACAATGGCTCATATTTACTCATATTTTACACCCTACTCTAATTTAATACTAATGCTTTTTTAGGGCAAAAGTTTGAGCATTTGCCACAACGTATACACTTATCATAATCTATCTTAGGTGCCTCAAAACCTTCTTGGCTTAATGCACCAACTGGACAAACCTTCACCGCTGGACATTTATGATTTTGAGGACAATTCTCTATTACTATCTCTAATTTTCTCTCCATACATTTATCTCCTTTCACAATTGTAATTTGTATGTTATCTATCTTCTATAATTTTCTCATTAAATCTTTCTAAA
>CAOJHH010000046.1 GCA_948436025.1 uncultured Clostridium sp.
GACGGAACAATGAAATCACATATTATAGTAGTAGAAAAGAAAACTAAAAAAGTAAAGAAATTTCCTTTATGTAATGATTTATACAAAGAAATGGAAATATATACAAAAAATATGAAAGAAGGAGAGTATTTATTTAAAAGTAGGAATGGAGAGAACAAACCAATTACAACTACACAAGCATATAGGATTATAAAAAGGGCAAGTGAGAAGGTAGGATTAGAAGAAATAGGAACACACACAATGAGAAAAAGTTTTGGTTACCACCACTACCAACAATACAAAGATGTAGCATTATTACAAACAATATATAATCATAGTTCCCCTTCAATTACTTTAAAATATATTGGAATAAATCAAGATAATATTGATTTAGGGTATAGGAATTTTAGTATATAAATATATCTCATTTACAAATTTTTAAATGTCTCCTAAAATAATTAAAAAAAAAGGAGATGTAAAGATATGGAAGAAATATACAAAGAATATAGAGAAAGATTAATAAAAAATAATGTTAGTAGTTTAGAATTAGAAATATTTGATATATTTATAAGGAAAGATTTTATAGAGGACACATTAAAATTTGTTGAATTACTACAAAATAAAGATTATAAAGGAATATTAAAAGAACTTAAATCAATAGAGAAAAGTCTTTATAATATTAAAGATAGTAAATATACAAGAAATGAACGTTTGGCATATAGCAATATTGCAAGGGGGTATATTATAAGATTACAAAGTATAGTAAATAAAGAAGAAGAAACAAGATACGATTTAATAGAACAAGGAGAACAACTATTAAAACAAAAAGATGTAGATGTAGAAGTATATAACAAATGGATTAAAAAATATAAAAAACATATTATAGAAAATCATAAAAAAGGTAGTAGGGAATATGACTTATTAACTATTTGTAATTTAAGTATTGAAAGTAAATTAGGGGATAATATTGAAATAAATAAAATGTTGTTAAGAATGAGTGTCGAATTTGGAAAAGAGATATTAAGTTTTTATGTATAAAGGAAGGTTTAATTATGGAATTTATAAAATATAATAATAATCCTAAAAATAAAATAACTAATGATTGTGTTATTAGAGCAATAGCATTAGGAACAAATAGAAACTGGAAAGATATTTATATGGAATTAACAGAATTAGGGATAGATAAAGGCTTAATGATAAATGATAAGAAAAATTGGAAAATGTATTTAAGAAGATTAGGGTATGAGCAACAAAAAACACCTAAAAAAGAAAATAATAAAAGATATACAATTCAAGAGTTTTGTAAAGAATTGGCAGAAGAACAAAAAATATATATTATAAGTATAAGAAAACATTTAACAGTAGTTAAAGATAAAAATCTATATGATACATGGAATTGTAGTAGTAAATGTATGGGGAATTATTGGATAAAAAGTAATAAGATAAAGAAAAGGAAGTAATTTAATGATAGAAGAAAAACCAATATGTAGTTATTGTAATAATCAAATAAAAGGGTATGTTGAAACCTCAAAATTAGATAAAAATATTAAATTATGTAGTAATTGTTATTATATGGAGATGTTTGAAATAACAATGTCTAAAATAATAAAAGAATGTGAGAGATAAAATGAATTTAAAAGTAAGATTAGATGTTAATTCATAGTTAATTAATTGTAAAATAAAAAGAGTAATAGAAAGAGTTAGAAAAGTAGAAAAGATATATGGTTTTTAAGTTATAAAGTTGATATGGATAATAGAATTATTTATCTCAAAATGAGGAATTAAAACCTCATTTTTCTTTTGGTTTTATTATGTGGAAGTCAATAAAAGTCATTAAAAGCTTGTTACTAATATACATACGATATACAAAAATGCTTATACTTATTGAAAAATAAGGAGATAATAAATACTTAGACGAAATATGGAGACTAATTGGTGTCACCTCCAATATGAATGTAGCAAGTTTTATTTATAAAATATTTAAAACCATTCGAAAGTATGGTGGAAGTGCAGTTGCTATTACACAAGATATATCTGATTTATTTAGTTTAGAAAATGGAATTTATGGAAAAAGCATTTTAAATAATTCTAGTATTAAAACTTTTTTTTCATTAGAAGAAGAAAACATTAAAATACTATCCGAATATGCAAACTTATCGGAAAAAGAAAGGGTAGAAATAAAATCATTAAAAAGAGGAGAATGCTTAATGTTTGTAGGAGAAAATCATATTTTAACAAAAATTGAAGCAAGCGAATTTGAAAAGAAAATGATAAATGAAAAAGTAGAAATGGAACAAGAAATAGAAGAAGGGAGGATGTTAGATTGATAAGCTAACAAAAAGAATATGAAAAAAATAATTACCGCTTTACAAAATGAAAAAGTAAATCAAAAATTAGCAGAAAATAAAAATATAAAAATAATGACAAATGATATTCAATATCAAGAAGGAATTATCGAAGTATTAGAAATAGATTCTAATATTGATTTTATTATTTTTAGTGAATTATTACCAGGAGAAATAAAAATAGAAACATTAATTGAAAAAATAAGACAGAAAAATAGAAATATAAAAATGATTATTATTTTGGAAAATAAAAAAGAGGAATTAGAAAATTATTTATTAGCAAAAGGGAATATATTTATTTTTTATAATAATGAAATTACGATTGAACAATTATTAAAAATAATAGAGGAAAAATCAAATCAAGAAAAAATAGAACAAGAATTATTAGAAATAAAAGAAATGATCAACAAAGAAAACAATTTTCTGCAAGAAGAAAAAATAGAAGAAGAAAAAAATTATTTTCTAAAAAAAGAAGAAAAAGAAGAAATCGAAAATGAAGTAGAAGAAAATTTTAGCAATCATAAAATTATAAATTGGATTAATAATTTTTTTCACAGAAAAGAAAAAAGAAAAAGTAAAAAAACAATTTTAATAATGGGATTAAAAGGAAGTCGGAAAAACATTTTTTACAATTAATTTAGCAAGACAATTTAAAAATAAAAAAATATTAATTGTTGAAATAAATTCAAACAACCAAGACATTTTATTTTTAATGCAAAACAAAAATAAAACAGATAAAAAAATTAACGGAATAAATAATGAGAAAATAAAAAACATAAATAGTACAATTAATAAATATGAGCAATATTATAATTTAAATAATAAGAAAGAAAAATGTTTTAAGAATGAACAAAATAATGAAAAAGAAAATTATTATATAAACAATAAATGTAATAACATAGAAGAGAATTATTTTAGTAATAAAAAAAATGGTATAAGAAAAAATGATTTTTATCATGAACGAAATAATATGAAAGAAAATTATTTTATAAATAATAAATGTAATAACATAGAAGAGAATTATTTTAGTAGTAAAAAAAATGATATAAGAAAAAATGATTTTTATCATGAACAAAATAATATGAAAGAAAATTATTTTATAAATAATAAATGTAATAAGATAGAAGAAAAATATTCTAATAATGAAAATATAGAAAAGAAAAATTTTTATAGTAGAGAAAATAATTTAGAAAAAAATTATTATATACAAGATAAAAATAATGGTATAGAAAAAAATATAAGAGGAGAAAAAATGCAAAGTGAAAATAGAATAAAAATTATTTCGATAAATAAACAAATTCATTTAATTTCAGAAAGTAATAAAATAGAAAATGAAATTGAAGTTGTGAAAAAAATAAAAAGTGAAAAAGAAAATTATGATGTAATTTTAATTGACATTGAAAATGAAATGCAAAATTATTTTTCTGTTTTGTTAGAGGAAATTGATAAAATTATTTTTTTAACAGAAGCAAATGTATTACAAATAAAAAAATCCAAAATGTATTTAGAAGAAATGATAGAGAATTATAAAATGGAAAAAGAAAAAATAAATTTTGTATGTAATAAAATAAAAGCAGAAACTCTCTCTTTTAATATTTTAAAAAATGTATTAAGAGAATATAATATTTTGGGAAAAATAAATGATGTAAAAAATTCAAATTTATTAATTAATCATAATATGAAAAATATTTTTTTGGAAAAGGAGATACAAAGGCAATATCAAAAAATAGGAAATGAAATTTTAAAAAACAAGAATGCCAAAAAATATTATATAAATAAGATAGAATAAAAAAATATATAAATTATATAGAATAAAAAATGTTTTAAGTGTAATATATAAAATTGATAAATGATATACGAGAGTAATAAAAAATCTTTATTAAAAATAAGAAAATTTTAAAAAAAAGAATTAAAAAAGAAAGAAGGAATAAATATGGAATTAAGTTTAGAAAATAATAAAAACAATTATAATCAAATTATTAATAAAAGTATGGAGCAAGAAAAAGAATTAAATACAATTAATGAAATGACGGTGACAAAAGAAAATCAAAATCAGTTTATTGAAACAACCTTAGGAAAAACAATCAATGGAGCATTGGATATTGGACTTCGATGGATATTGCCAGATTTGATTGAAGACCAAGTCATTGAAATAAAAGATACCTTATTAAAAAACGGATTAAAAGAAGGAATTCAAAAATCCATTGAAAAGGCAACCGATTTCGGAAAAAGTGCATTTGGAATTGTAACAGGAAAATTTGATAATATTTCTCAATTGCAAACAGCAGTACAAAAAGGAGGAATTATTGACACGGTTTCAGATTCATTAGATTCTGTTTTAAACTATACAGTAAAAAAAGATATGATTCCCAATAGTGTAGCACGAGTTATTCGAAGTAGTAAAAACACCATATTAGAAAACATACAAACCAATTTAGGAAAAACAATGACAGAACAAATAAGAGGAATTGAAAAAATAAACAAATACATTACCAATTGGAATGGATACTTAAAACAAGAAGACTTTGAAGGAATGCAAAGAGAATATGAAAAGGTACGAGAACAATTAAAAATACTAGTTCCTTTAGAAACGACTTTGCAAAAAGCAAGAGAACTAGAAAACTTACATAAGTTAATTAGAAACAATGGACAAAATTTTAATCTTTCTGAAGAAGAAAAAATATTGGCTAGTAAATTGATATGATTTGTATAAAGTATAGTATACGAGTGATAAAAGTTATCAAACAAAGTTTTATAAAATAGGGTTATGAAATTTAGAAGATACGAATAAAAAACAATAAGGAACTCTTACGGAAATAAGGAAAAATTTGTAGTTTTTTTGATTTTTTTCTTGCAATTTTTTGTTGGTTACAGTATAATGACACTAGGAAAAAAATTAAGAAAAAGAGGTTGTGAAAGAATGGATAGACCAGGAGAAAAAATTATCGAAAGAGACATTGAAAAAGAAATGAAAACATCCTATATTGACTATGCCATGAGTGTTATTGTGCAACGTGCATTACCAGATGTAAGAGACCGGATTAAAACCAGTTCATAGAAGAATTCTATATGCCATGCATGAAGACGGTATCACATCAGACAAGCCATATAGGAAATGTGCAAACACTGTAGGTTCTGTACTAGGACGATATCATCCACATGGAGATGCCTCCGTATATGATGCTATGGTAAGAATGGCACAAGACTTTTCACTTCGTTATATGTTAGTGGATGGGCATGGAAACTTTGGTTCCATAGATGGCGATGGAGCAGCAGCAATGAGGTATACAGAAGCAAGAATGGCAAAAATTTCAAATTACATGATGTATGATATTGAAAAAAACACAGTAAACTTTATGCCAAACTATGATGAACGTTTACAAGAACCTACTGTATTACCAGCCAGAATTCCAGCACTACTAATTAATGGTTCAAACGGTATAGCCGTAGGAATGGCAACCAATATTCCACCACATAATTTAACAGAAGTCATTAATGGTATTATTAAAGTAATAGAAGAAGACAATGTAACAAACGAAGACTTAATGCAAGTCATAAAAGGACCAGATTTTCCTACGGGTGGACAGATTTTAGGAAGAGATGGAATAAAAGATGCTTATACAACAGGAAGAGGAAAAATTATTGTAAGAGCAGAAGCAGAGATTGAAGAAATGCAAGGAAACAGACAACGTATTGTTGTAACTTCATTACCATACCAAGTAAACAAAGCGAAACTAATTGAAAATATTTCTCATTTAGTAAGAGATAAACGAATTGAAGGAATTTCGGATATGAGAGATGAATCTGACCGAAATGAACGTGTTCGTATTGTAATCGAACTAAAAAGAGATGCAAATGCACAAGTGGTATTAAACCAATTATACAAAAACACACAAATGCAAGATACATTTGGAGCTATTTTACTTGCTCTAGTAAATGGAGAACCCAAAATTTTAACCCTAAAACAATGTATTGAACACTACCTAGACCATAGAAAAGAAGTAGTAGTACGTAGAACGCAGTTTGAATTAGAAAAAGCAGAAGCAAGAGCCCATATCTTAGAAGGATTAAAAATTGCTTTAGACAATATTGATGAAATTATTAACATCATTCGTTCTTCTTATGATGACCCAAAAGAAAGATTAATGGCACGTTTTGGATTTACGGATATTCAAGCACAAGCGATTCTGGATATGAGATTAAAAACATTATCAGGTTTGCAAAGAGAAAAAATTGAAGAAGAATACGAAGAATTAATGAAATTAATTGAACACTTAAAAGAAATTTTAGCAAGCGAAAAACTAGTATTCGATATTATTAAAGAAGAACTAATTGAAGTAAGAGACAAATTTGGAGACGAAAGAAAAACCAAAATTGTAGCAGCAGCAGACGATATTGAAATGGAAGACTTAATTAAAGAAGAACAAACCGTTATTGCCCTAACTCATTTTGGTTATATAAAAAGAATGCCGATTGATACCTATAAGAGCCAAAGAAGGGGTGGAAAAGGTATTACGGGAATGGCAACAAGAGAAGAAGATTTTGTAAAACAAATCTTTACTGCTTCTACACATGATATGATTTTATTCTTTAGTAATAAAGGAAAAGTATACAAATTAAAAGGATATGAAATTCCAGAAGCAGGAAGAACTGCAAAAGGAACCGCGATTGTTAACCTATTAAGCCTAGACAATGGAGAAAAAGTGTCTGCTGTTATACCAATTCAAAACTTTGCCGAAGGAAAATATCTATTAATGGCAACCAAAAACGGAATGATTAAAAAGACAGCATTAAAAGAATACGATTCTACCAGAAAAACAGGCTTACAAGGAATTACCTTAAAAGATGAAGATGAATTAATTTCAGTTCGTTTAACGGACGGAGAAGACAATGTTGTACTAGTTACCAAAGAAGGAATGTGTATTACCTTTGATGAAAAAGACGTAAGACCAATTGGTAGAGTATCACAAGGTGTTATTGGAATTAAATTAGAAAAAGATGATGTTGTCATTGGAATGGAATCCATCCTAACAGGTTCAAAAGCAACCCTGCTTGCCATTACGGAAAACGGATTTGGAAAGAGAACCGAGCTTGATGAATATCGTGTACAAGCAAGAGGAGGAAAAGGAGTCATTACCTATAAAATTACACCAAAAACAGGAAAACTAGTAGGAATTCGTATTGCAACCGGAGACGAAGATGTCATGTTAATCACAGACAAAGGAACTGTTATTCGTTTATTAGTAAAGGAAGTCAGCATTTTAGGAAGGTCAACACAAGGTGTTACACTAATGAGAACCAATGACGGAGGAAAAGTAGTAAGTATTGAACTTGTCGAAAAAGAAAACGAAGACGAAACAGGAGAAACCGAAAAACAATAAAATATTATAAAAAAACTCCCTTATTATATAAATAATAAGGGAGAATTTTTATAACATTTCCAAAATGTTGTCTTGTAGAGGTGATTTTAATCGCCCCTATATGCTAGGGAAAATCTTTGTAGCAAATGATGGAATTTCCTTAAGAGGAGTAAGGTTATTTTTTAAAACGAATGTCTTCTCCGAAAAAGCGACAGATGTTATAAGCACCGACAAATCGAGAAAAAATACGTTCATCGTATTTGGCACGTAAATCTTGTAAATTCAAATTAGTAGAAATAATTGTTTTAGTAATATGATTGTTTTGGTGTAATAAACGAGTATTAATTACATTAAATAATTCCGTAAATTTCATACTATTTAAGCTTTCTGTACCTAAATCATCAATAATTAATAAGTCAACCGTTAAAATATTATGATAAATATCACTAAGGAGATTTTCTGACATATTATCTTTTTTATTATTGCGGAAGCGATAATCGATAATGGTATCTAGCATAACAGGAGCGGTTTGATATAAAACCGTTTTTCCTTGTTTTAATAATTCATAAGCAATGCACTCAGACAAAAAAGTCTTACCGTAAGCCAGTATTTCCGGTAAACAATAAATTCTTTTCCTCGAAATCATCAAAATGAGTAATAAACGAAAAAGCAATTTCCTTAATATTTTGAATATTATCACGAGGGGATAAGTTAGAATGATACAAATCTTCATTTATTTGTGTTGAATAAGCATCTAGTAAAAACTGGTCAAAAGTATGATTTCTTAAATTGCTAATATTAGACTGATTATAATCCATATCAAACAGTTTTTGCTTAATACAACTACAAAGCTCATAATGGTCATTTTCTTTTACATATCCAGTATCTTCACATTTCGTACAGTCAAAATGTGGTAAAAAGAAAGAGTCATCTAATTTTAAATCTTTCAAAATCGCATTTTTTTCTAATTTCAAAGAAGCAATTTTCGATTTCAAATCCTCCAAAGAAGAAGACTTATTAGTAGAAGACAAAATGGATTTTACCGTATGAAAAGCAAATTGATTTAAATTCGTATCAATTTCCTGTAATCGTGGGCAAGAACGGTAAAGCTCTTCCTTACGATTTTCTAAATCCGAAAGAGCAAAAGAGCGTTTTTGTTCATATTCTTTTAACAACTGTTTTAAAGTAGAATGGCTCATATTCATAAAAACTCCTATCTATTTGTTTATGCCTTTTGCACATTTGCGTATAAAGAATCGAGATTATCATAACTTCGCTGTTCATAATTTTGATAACTTTTCTTTTCCAATTCCTTAATTGCTTTTGGCTTATTTTTCATATCTTCTAAAAACTTTTGAACATCAGAAGCTGTTTTTAAATGATGCTCCTTCCAATCGGACACAATTTTATCAATATAATCAAAACTAAAAGAAGACTTAGAAGTTGTTTTCTTTAAAGCAAGCTCAATAACATCTAGGGAATAGCCAAAATCCACCACCCATTTTTCAATATAAGCTTCTTCATATTGAGTAAGCATACGATTAAGCCCTAGTTTCTTTCCAATCGATTTCTTAAGGGCATTCAATTTTTCTTCTTTTTGATAATATAAATCCAAATCCGAAAACGTAGTAATATGATTTTTATGCCAAGCATCCGCTACGGTTTGAATGTAATTTCGATGTAGGGCAGAATGTTCAAAACAATAACGAAATAACGCAATCATTACCTGCTCATCAAAACCATACTTTTTAAACCATAAATCAATATCATTATACCAAGAAGGCGACATAACCCCTTGGAAAAAGGACGTATTAATTGCTTCAATTGCCTTAGCACGATACTGATTTTCCTCGCTTTTCTTGGTATCCGCAAGTACAGAAACACGAGGTTTATACAACTTATGAAGCTCCACCTCTTGTAGATGATTCACAATAAACCCAGTCGTTTTTTTCGTCAAAACCCCGTAAATCCTCCCAATACTTCAAACTATCTTGTATGGTCTTTAAAGGCAAAGACAATTTTTTTGATAAATCATTTACCTTAACATCTTTACCATACTTTGATAAAAATAAAATATATAAATACACTTTAACAGCATCGCCACTTGCTTGTGACAAATATTCTGTAAAGAAAACATCTGAAATTTCTGTAGAAGAAAACATCATAGACAAATCATTTTGCTCTAATTTCATAACCGTATCCCCTTATTCGTTCCTTAATCAATTCTAATCTTCAGTAATGATACCACAAATTATATCATGTTAAGAAGACGAATACAAGAAAAAAAATTTTTTATCATAAGAAATATGAATGAAATATGATAATGTCTTAAGTAATGAAATAGGAAAATGTCCCAA
>CAOJHH010000047.1 GCA_948436025.1 uncultured Clostridium sp.
TTAATTTATATGAAAATACATCACTCTATATAGTTCACGGATTCAGGTATTATATAACAATTAACATAAAAAGTAAATAACTTAAAAAGACCGTTTCTTAAATAGAAACAGTCTCTTTAATGAATTTATTGTGTATTGCATTTAATGCAGTTTCTGCCACATTATGATTAACTAGAACCGAGATTTTTATTTCAGATGTGCTTATCATATGCATGTTAATATTGTTTTCATATAAGGTTTCGAATAGAGTTGCTGCAACTCCTGGGTTATTAGTAATTCCAATTCCTACAATGGATACTTTCGACATTCCTCCCCAAGATTTAATTTCTTCTATATCAAATTCGCTTGCATGTTCATGTAAGATTTCTAATGTTTCTTCTAGGTCGTGTTCTTTTATAGTAAAGGATATATCTTTTGCAATATGTTCCCCAAACGCTTGCACAATAATATCTACATTAATATTGTTGTTTGCAAGTAAACGAAATATTTTATAGATTCGACCAATTTTATTGGTTTTTCCGATGAGAGTAATTCTTGCAATATGGTCTTCTTTTGCTACTCCACTAATACATAAGTCTTCTAGGCATTCTTTGGAAGTAACTAGGGTTCCTCTACTTTCTTCTTCAAAAGTAGATTTCACATAGATTGGTATATTGTATTTTTTTCCTATTTCGACACAACGATTGTGCAATACTTTTGCTCCAAGGCTTGCAAGTTCAAGCATTTCATCATAAGAGATAGTTTCAATTTTAGAAACGTTTTTTATGATTCTTGGATCACCAGAAAAAATACCATCTACATCGGTATAAATATCGCATTTTTTAGCATTTAAAGCAGAGGCTAAAGCAACCGCAGTTGTGTCAGAACCACCTCTTCCTAGAGTGGTTATATTTAGGTCTTCATCTACTCCTTGAAAACCTGCAACTACTACAATTTTTCTTTTTGCTAAATCTTCTTTAATGCGGTCAGTTGCAATCTCTTTTATTCTGGCATTTCCATTGATAGAATTTGTTATAATGGGAAGTTGCCAACCTGTATATGAAATTGCTTCATATCCTTGTTTTTGTAAACACATCGATAGTTTTGCAATCGTAATTTGTTCTCCCGTTGATACTAATACATCATGTTCTCTTTTATTTGGTGTACTTGTAATTTCAGCTTCTTCTTCAATTAATTTATCTGTGGTTTTTCCGCTGTGCTGATACAACAACTACAATATCATTTCCTTTTTCATATTCCTTTATAATATGACGACAGACTTTAAATAATTTATCTGTGTCTGCTACAGAACTCCCTCCAAATTTTTGTACTATAATTGCCATTTATGGCACCTTCTTTTTCTTAAAGTGTAGGTGATATTTAAATTTAAACATCGCCATACTATAGTATATTATGTATTTTGCGGAAAGTTTCGTAATTTTAAATAGCTTTCAATAAATTCGTTAATTTCCCCATCCATAACAGCGGTAACATTTCCAGTTTCGTAATTGGTTCTATGGTCTTTTACTAAGGTATATGGGCAAAATACGTAGGAACGAATTTGACTTCCCCATGCAATTTCTTTTTGCTCTCCTTTTAAATCCGAGATTTCTTCTTTGTGTTCTTTTTCCTTTAAATCAAGTAATTTTGATTTTAACATTTTCATGGCTGTTTCTTTGTTTTGAATTTGTGAACGTTCGGTTTGACACGAAACAACAGTATTGGTTGGAATATGAGTTATTCTTACTGCTGAATCGGTTTTATTAATATGTTGTCCGCCCTGCTCCGTGAGGCACGGTATGTGTCAATTCGTAGGTCTTCTGGATTAATTTCAATATTAATATCATCGGTAATTTCTGGTAATACCTCTACTGAGGCAAAAGAGGTATGACGTCTTCCTCCGGCATCAAAGGGGGAAATACGAACCAAACGATGAACACCAATTTCGGATTTTAAGTAACCATAAGCGTTTTCACCGTTTACTAAAAAAGTAACACTTTTAATTCCTGCTTCTTCTCCTTCTAAGTAGTCTAATTCTTTTACTTGATAACCATTTGCATTGGCAAAACGTGTGTACATACGGTACAGCATTTCTGCCCAATCCTGCGACTCGGTTCCACCTGCTCCAGGATGTAAGGTAACAATAGCATTATTTCTATCATACTTTCCAGAAAGTAATGTCGTAATTTCAAACTTTTCAAAATCATGTTTCAATAATTTTGTATTCTTCAATAAATCCTTCCCAAGTTCCTCATCTTCTTCTAATAAAAGCAACTCATTTAGCTCCACTAAATTTGCCAATTCCTCTTTTATCTTCAAAAAACTTTCATACTTATTCTTCAATCCCTTCAATTCTTGCAAAACAACAGAAGAAGTCTTATTATCATTCCAAAACCCCTCTTGCATAGTTTTTTCCTCTAACTCCTCTACTTTTTTCGCCATACTAGCAAGGTCAAAGAGACTCACCCATACTCTCTATTCTCTTCGAAAGCTCTAATAATTCTCGTTTATTATCCTCTAACTCAATCACATATCTCAACTCCTTTGTAGTATTGTATCTTAGTTTTTTTGTAATGTCAAATAGAACTGGACACTATCAAAAGAAAAAAACTTTTGTTAGTGTCCATTATAACATGTTACTTAATTTTGTAGTGCTTTTTAAAGAATGTCGGTTTCATCATCGCTGGATATCCAATTTGTTGTCCTTTTTCGTCTTTTGCAATAATGATAATGTGTTCACTATAAGGAGCAAGTGTTGCAAAATGAGTTATCTTAATCTCTTGCAAAATTTCCAAACAGTGAATTAGATTTTGATTATCTTTTGAATTTATGAACCCAGTTAACTTAGGTGAAAATTCAACTTCCCGATAATCTTTTGAAGAAAGTTGGTTACGTAGTTTTTTCATTGCCCAATATTCTTTTAAACTTGTTAACATGCTTTTACCTCCTTGTATAAAACTTTCTTGTTTTTACTTAGCTATTATACAATTTCCTAATAATTGTGTCAAATTTACATTGGAAATAAACAGTAGTCAAAGAAAAAAGCTCTAACTATTTATAACATTGAGAGCTTTTTCCTTTTTTACTTATCTTTTATCCAATCTTTTCCATCTACAAATCTACTTACTAACATTGAACAACTAATATTGCCTACTCCATTTAAAACTGCTCCTGGACAATCGATTATTGTTCCTATTATAGCAATAATTCCCAAGGCTTCCATAGGAAAGCCAAATATAGTAAGTATCATCATTTCCGATACAAGTCCTGCTCCTGGTACAGAACCCATTAATAGTCCAACAACGAAACTTCCTCCAATTATACTAGCTATGCCAATATTTCCACCAAAAATTGCAATGAGAAAAGCAATTTTTATTACTGCTCCTATTAGAGAACCATCTTTGTGTATATTTATTCCTAATGGTATTACTGTTTCTGCTATATCATCAGACATTCCCATGTTTTTAGCTGCTTTAATACCAAATGGAATTGTTGCTGCACTTGAACAAGTTGCTAAGGCTGTTACAGTTGGGGGCAAAACATTTTTCCAAAAAATTTTTATTCCTTTTCTTCCTCCAGATATGAAAGCATATAATGTATAAATTATAAAATAATACAAGATAGCAATTATTGTATAAATAATAAAGCATCGTAAGTATCCTGTTACAATTGAACTTCCAAGTTCTGCTATTACAGTAGCAAAATAACATCCAAGTCCAATAGGTGCATAATACATTATAATTGATACTACTTTCATCATAACTTCATTTCCAGATATAAGAAAATCTTTTATTGCTGTTCCTTTTTCTTTTGCAAAATTTGTTGCAAAACCAAATATAGCTGAAAAAACAATAAGGGCAATCATATTTTTAGTTGATAATAAGTTTGAAAAATCTGAAACTGTAAGAGTAGACAAAATTTGCTCTAATAAATTTGTTTTTGTATTATCAGTTTGTACATTTTGTGTAAAATTACTTTTTTGAATATTTTCAATATCATTTTCAGTAAGAGGTTTGGCAATATATGTGCTTATTATTCCTATAAATATTGCTATTATTGAGGTAATAATAAAGACTACAATCATTATTGACATTACTTTTCGTAATCTTTTTAGCTGATTTATATTTGCAATAGCACTTGAAATGGTAAAAAAGACCAACGGAACAGTAATCGTAAAAATTAGATTTATAAATAAATCGCCAAAAGGTTTTAAAATAGGTACTAACTCTTTAAGTAAATTCCAATAACTCCACCAATTATGATTGCAACAAATATAATAATCATCTGTGCATAATTTTTTAATACTTTCATAATTTTCCTCTCTTATACTTAAATTTATTGTACACTGTTTAACAAATTCAAGTATATCATAAATTCTATATTTTTTCATCAAAAATATAATATAGTTACGCATTTTTTTAGATTTTCTACATAAAATATACTAACACTTGTTGACAAGTGTATAAGAAAACTTATTTATATAGTTTTATTCCTGCTCCCTCTATACTATTATTGTGCATTTTTATCGATGATTTTAATATTTCAAATATTGTTTAATCAAATTTATACAGGGAAATCAAACGAAAAGATAATTAATTTTAAATAAGATATAATCTAATTTGATTTAATTCTAGTGATTATAATTGATTTAGATAATTTTGTGTATCGTGAAATATATGTAAAATAAAAACTTGTCCGTGTATTCCTTTTTACTTCATAGATAATAATGTAATTCGATAAATGCATTTTTCGTAAAATTCTGCTTTCTTGATGTGCTAATCTAATTTCTTGAAACCTTTCTGGCATGATAGTAAGAGAATTTATTTCCTTAATAACTTTTTGATAAAATCTTTTTGCTAAGATAGGTTCTTTTAGTTTTCGCTTAATATAATAGATAATATCTCCGAGTTCTTCTTTAAAAGTAGTTGTGGGAAGAACCTTGTATTCTCTATGACAAATCATACTTTTCCTCCATTTCCGCACAAAAATCTTTCATTGTTTGATAATTTCCCTCATCTACGTCTTTTAGTGCTTGATAAATTTTGGTTAAGAAATCTTGCTTAAATTCTTCTAAGTTAGCATAATGCTTATTAAAATACTCCCCTACAAGTTGGTTTATCTTATTTTCTTCTATTTCCTGCTTTGTTTTTACCATAGCCTCATATGCTTCATCACTTAAAATAACTAAATCATTACCGCCATTTTTAGTAATATACATAGGTTCTTTTGTTTCGTGGCAAATTCTTGAAATTTCATTATAATTATTTCTTAAATCTGCACATGGTCTAATTAGTGGCATAAAAACACCTCCATTGTTATTATGGTCAAATTATATCAAAATTATGATATGATTGCAAGAGTTTTTCATACTTATTTTTACAAGGTCAGGCACTTTTTTATTTTTGAAACATATAATCCTGTATAGTCAAATTTTTGGAGGTGCTTATATGCTTGCCCTTACTCTATCAGGATTTTTCGCTTTTTTGAAAAGTGCTATTTTTGTAGTTGGATATATACAAAGTAGTAATTTGTTTCCAGAGCCATTGTCTAGTGAGGAAGAAAAGAATTGTATTGAAAGAATGAAAAATGGTGATGATGAAGCTCGTAATATATTAATTGAAAGAAATTTACGACTAGTGGCTCATGTTAGTAAAAAATATGCCACTACCAATATTGACCAAGATGATTTGATTTCTATTGGTACAATTGGTTTAATTAAAGGAATTAATAGCTTTAATCCAGACAAAAATATTCGACTTGCTACCTATGTTGCAAGATGTATTGAAAATGAAATTTTGATGTTTTTGCGTTCTAGTAAAAAGACAAAATCAGAAGTATACTTAAATGAACCGATTGGAAAAGATAAGGATGATAATGAAGTTACTTTAATGGATGTATTAGAAACAGAGGAAAAATCAGTAGAAGAGGAAATTGACTTGAAAATGAAAGTAAAGAAACTCTATCAAAAAATGAAAGAAGTGTTAAAAGATAGAGAAAAAGCTATTCTCGAACTTCGCTTTGGTTTAAATGGTGGAAAACCAAAAACGCAAAACGAAATTGCCAGTATGATGGGAATTTCTCGCTCCTATGTTTCCAGAATTGAAACCAAGGCAATTGGTAAATTAAATAAGGAATTTCAAGAATGAGGAAAGCCCGGCAAATTCTGCCGGGCTGTGGCTTACTAAGGCCCCTTTATTTAAGGGGGCTGTCGCCGATAGGCGACTGGGGGTTCTTTACATACTCTATATATTCAATATTACTCTCCCTACTCCTCTTTACCATACACTCATATACCTTATTTCGTAAATCCTTTTGTTTGTCTTTTCTTCCTAATTTCTCATCTGCAAAAAATGGGCCATCAATGTAGGTTATAATTTTTACTTTATCTTTCTTTTTTCCATATGCTTGATAGGTATTTGTCATGCAAAAAGTTGGTGTTCCGAAGTGTAATTGGATATTGGAATGATACGTCTTTGAAGGGTCTTATTTTTGTATAATATGGCCAGATGTGTGCTTCTGGATATATGGTAATGGACGATTTTTCTAAAATTCGTTTTTCGATGGCTTCTAGAAAATGTTTCATAGCGGTTTTGTTTCCGGGAACTGGTATGGCTCCTAGCATTTCGATGATAGTGCCTGAGCCTTTCATAGAAATGTTTTCTGGGTTTACGATAAAGAAGTTTCGTTTTGGGTAGTTGCCTATGCTTGGAATAAAGGTATCTGCAAATATTTGGGTATGGTTGGCATAGATGAAATACCCTTGATTACGATAGGGTTTTAGCTTTTCTTTTCCTATGTATTGTATATGAAACTTGATTTTGGCATACCCTACTTTGATTGGCATACTAAGCACATTTTGCAATAAATACGACATCATATTCCATATGGGATTTTTACGAAGGTACGGATACGTTTCATCTATTTTTCTTGGTATGATTTTTTTGGTAGAAAACTCATCGTTTAATTCATCTTGGTAATAGATTGTTTTTCTTTCCATTTATGAAACACCTATTTCTTCTTTTTTTGTGGTATATTCTAATGGTATATGATAAAACTCCTCATACACTTCTTTCCAAACTTGATAGTTTTTCTCTCTCATTGCTTGGATGTTCTTTTTTGCCATTGTATTTTTGCTAGGGTAAATTGGTTTCCCAATATGAACGGTATATTCTTGTATGTAAAATCCATTTTCATCAAGCCTGTCACTATCTTCCATTGTAATAAAGATTGGAAGAACTGGCACATGGTTTTTAACCGCCATATTATAGGCACCATCTTTTAATGGCTTTGGTTTTCTATAATTCCACCACATACTTTGTTCTGGATACATTAAAATAAAATCGCCTCTTTGTAGAATGGTATCTACTGCCTTTATAAATGCTTTCATTGTTTTTTTGTTTGAACTAAGTGGTAAGGTATCACAATTTCGAAACAAAAATCCATAAAATCCAGAGAAATTTGTGTAATTTCCTTCTCGAATTACTTTATATAGTGTTTTATTTTTGGCATGGTTTGTTCTTCGAAAAACGGTTTCAACTGTAAAGCAATCATATGGATTAAAGTGGTTACAGGTAATAATTGCCCCTGTTGATAGGTTACTTAAGTTTTCTAATCCTCTTATCTCTTTAATGACTAGTTTTTTATCTTTTAGTAATTCTTCTACAAATTTTTCGGCTAAACGATTGGCAAATATCGCTTTTAGTTTACTTGTGCTTTTGGTTTTTAAATAATCCACATGCTCGGGGGTTAAAGGAATGGTTGGTGGATCATCTTCTACATCGATATCAAATTTTCCTTCTCGCTCTAAGTTTTCAATTTTCTTTAAGATAGCCAAGCGTTCTTTGGATGGTTCGACTACTTGTTTGATTTCTTTTTTATGCATACGGTCATCTCCTACACAAGAGCTCTCTTTTTGTGCAAGAACTACTAATTTATCATACGCTTCTAAATCAATCTTTTTTTCTTCTTCGGAATAATTTGCTTTAATCTCATTAATTTCTTCTAAAAATTCCGTTTTTATGGCATATTCCCAAAAATATTCTTCATACAAAATATTTTCAAAATGCCATGGTTTATACGATAAATTGTAATGGATTAAATGTAATTTATCTCGTCTTACCGTATCTCCTCCAATTGGCATACGGTTCCATGTGTTTTCAAACAGGGTCACTCTTCCCTTACATAAATGGTTTAAGTAGTCTTGGTCTTGTGCCACAGAGAATTTGATGGTTTCTAGTAAATATAAGAATTTTTCTTGAAACTTAAAGTTTCGAAGTTCCTTTAAATTCATTAATAAAATTCCAGCATTAAAGTAGTTTTGGTAACGTACGACTCCTACTACTTTTTCGGCATATTCTTGAAATGTCTCAATGGTTTGAATAACGTCATCTGGTGCTGCTGCTACTAAATTGGTTCCCATTTCAGTATGAAATAATTCAGAAATATCGGACAATACAGCAATATCACTATCTAAATATAATACCTTGTCATATTCTGGGTATAATTCTGGAATGAATAAACGAAAATAGGTTGTTTTGGTATAATAATCTCTAGTATATAATTTATCTTTTACTTCATCAATATAGTAATTCACATCTACAAATTCGATATGAATATAATCTTTTTGGTATTTTTCAATCTTTTTCTTGTTTTCTTCTTGAATATTGGTATGTAATATTTTAATTTCATAATAATACTGTTTGGAAGCATGCTCAAACATCGATTGCAAAGCTACTGCTAGAAACGGTATGTATTTGTCATCAACTGCAAAAAAGATTGGTATTGTTTCTTGTTTCATTTTCTTTTTCCCCTTTTTCCTCTTCAAATTTTTGTTTTAATTTTACATATTCTTGTAAATCGTCTTCAAATGCGTAACATTTTAGTTCTCGATGGATATCATCAATTTGCCATTGTTTATAGTTTTCGGTATGTGGGTATGGTAATAGCATAAGCCTTTTACAAAAGTGACATATGATGGTATCTTCCCTTTTAAAACTAGATTGCTCATTGTATTTTCTTGGTAATAATAACTTTTGGGTAGTAGAACGATAAATTGCATCTTGGTCAGCAAATAACATCTTTTTGGTTTTGATGAGATGTCGTGCTTTTTCTAGTAATTTCGTTTCTTTTATTTTCTTTATATTGAGTAATAACATGCCTGCATTAATATAATCTGGCCAAATGAAAATAGAACCATATTTTTCTTTTACTGCTGCATATTCATAATTTGAAATATTGGTATGGTATAATTCAGAAATATCCCCTTTTGCCATCATATCGATATCCAAATACAGAATTTTATCTGGTATTTTTGGAATTACATCGGCAAATAAACGAAGTAAAGTATATGGCGTACAATAGGCTCCTTCATTTTTGCACTTTCCAAACTCGGTTTCGTATAAATTGGTAATATCGATTCGAGTTACTTGATTTTCCGGATGCTTAGATTTGACCACTTTGTTTAAAAATTGAATTTGTTCTTCGGTAATACAGGTATATTCTGGTTTTATCCTAGAGACATCCATGGTAAGAATGTACCAATGGATGATTTCTTTGGTTTTGTTGGTAATGGATAAGCTTTGTGTAAGTGCTCCATCAAACACTTTCTCATTTCCACACAATAATATATTTATCATTTTTACTTCCCCTATTTTTAAGTTATTTCTAACTTACTTGACATTATAACCTATTCTTCAAATTTTTTCAACACTATCTTTGTTCCTTAATCTCTTTTCTATGAATGAAATATGATAATGTCTTAAGTAATGAAATAGGAAAATGTCCCAA
>CAOJHH010000048.1 GCA_948436025.1 uncultured Clostridium sp.
CAATTCCGTCATCAAAAACAATGAAGTAAAATACGATAAAAAACTATGGACCGAAAATGAAGAGGGGAATCTTCCAAAAGCCTACCAAGCAGAAGACGAATACGACGAAGCACGCTATCTTGTAGAACAAATAAATCATTTAAAAAGGGAAGAATATTACCACTATTCCGATATTGCCGTTCTTTACCGAATGAACACACAATCCCGTGCCATTGAGGAAATTTTAGTAAGAGAAGACATTCCTTACAAAATTATTGGTGGCTTAAAATTCTATGAACGAAAGGAAATTAAAGATACCATTGCCTATTTAAGATTTTTACATAACACCAATGATAACTTAAGCCTAACGCGTATTATTAATGAACCAAAACGAGGTATTGGAAAAACCAGTTTAGAGCAAGTACAAAAATTAGCCGAAACCCAAGGAGTATCGATGTATGAAATTATCAAACAAGCAGACACTTATGGGTTAAACCGAGTATATGCAAATTCACGAGATTTTATTGCCATGATCGAAGAATTAAGGCAAATAAGGGAAGAACGATCCATTTCGGATTTCATAAAAGAAACCTTAAACAAAACAGGCTATACCAAAGCCTTGCAACAAGAAAACACCATCGAAGCCGAAAACCGTATTGCTAACCTAGAAGAATTTCTAACCGTTGCTATCGAATTTGAAGAACAAGCAGCAGAAAATACGCTAGCAGAATTTTTAGAAAGTATTACATTATCAAGTGATATTGACAACTTAGAAGAAGAACAAGATAGTATTACCTTAATGACCTTACACAGTGCTAAGGGATTAGAATTCCCAGCAGTATTTTTAGTAGGAATGGAAGAAGGAATTTTCCCAGGAAGACAATCCATAGGAGAACCAAAAGAATTAGAAGAAGAGAGACGACTTTGCTATGTAGGAATTACAAGAGCCAAGGAAAACCTATTTTTTACTTGTGCCAAACATAGAACCATATTTGGTTCCACCAGTTACAATTCCATTTCAAGGTTTTTAGAAGAAATTCCAGAAGACAAAGTAGAAGGACTACAAGAAATAACCACAAAAAAGCAAGACAACTTCGAAGACTCCTCGTATTCATGGGGATATGGAAAAACCAATAAACATGTTACTTCCTACCAAATGAACTCTGAAAAAGCAGGACAAGTAAACAATCAAATAAACAAAACAAACACCTATCAATTTAGAAGTGCCGAAAGCTTCCTAAATTCACTAACAAAACCAAAAGAAGAAACACTAGACTTATCAAAATACAAAGCAGGAATCCGAGTATACCACAAAAAATTTGGAGAAGGCACCATCAATTATGTCGAAAAGGAAGGAGACGACCTAAAAGTAGACATCACCTTCGACAAAGCAGGACATAAACGTCTCATGGCAAAATTTGCCGGATTAGAAATCATATAACGTAACGTAGGGGGCGATGCCTTCATCAACCTGAGAACATGAATAAAATATAAAAAGGGTCGATGTGAACATCGACCCTTATAAATTTTTTGAATAATTTTTTGAAAATCCGTACAAACTAATAGGAGAATCAAATTAGAAAGGAAGGATTTTCATGGCAGATTTAAATCAAGTTGAACTACAAAATTTAAGACATTTAATTGGAGCACACGAAACCATTTATCAAAAACTAAATACGTATTCATCACAAGCAGTAGACCCACAAATTAAGCAGATCTTTACAAAATCCGCACAAGATGCGCTAAACACAAAACAAAAACTAATGTCATTTTTAAACAATTAAAAGCAATAAAAACCAGTGCAAAATGAAAATTTTTTTTAGAATGATATTAATCATGAAAAAGGTTTATGGGTAACCTTTAAAAAACCTAAATATATTACAAGGATGGAATGATTATGGACGAAAAAACAATGGTAAACGATATTTTAGGTGGTGTAAAATCAGACTTAACCACTTATCAAAATGCAATTTCGGAATGTGAAAACATGACCTTACGTCAAACACTACAACAAATAAGAAACAATGACGAAAGTTTCCAATACGAATTATTCAAAATTGCAGAAACAAAAGGATACTATAAACCAGCAGCAAAAGCAACCGTAACCGAAATTGATACTGTA
This sequence comes from uncultured Clostridium sp., assembly GCA_948436025.1. Lineage (GTDB taxonomy): Bacteria > Bacillota > Clostridia > TANB77 > CAG-508 > RGIG8482. The sequence continues at coordinate 2,102 of CAOJHH010000048.1, forward strand.
AAAAATGCATTACAGGCGTAAGGCATAGGAAAATATGAATATAATCGATTTGTTGTAAAATTAACAAAGATAAACTGTAGGGGTAGCATATCATGCTACCCTTTTTACATCTCTCTTTTTCTTAATTCCCTAAGAAAAAGGAAAATATTGAAAAACAATTAAGTTAAATATTACAAAAATGTCAACAAAATGTAAAAAAAGTCTAAAAAACACGTTCCGTAAAAGAAAAACAAGAATGATATAGGATAAGACAAAAACTACCATTTACATAGAAATTATAAGTTTATATAATATATATGAAATAATGTATGAAACAAAGGAGATGGAAAAGATGAAGAAAAAATTAATTAGTAGTTTGTTAGCAATTAGTATTTTATCTTCATATTTGCCAATATTTACAAATATTGAAATAATCCCAACCTCAGAGGCAGCTACACCACAAACAGTATGGGAATACAACTTTACAGGGTCAGAACAAACCCTGACATTGCCATACAAAGGAATATACAAAATAGAAGCTTATGGAGCCCAAGGACGGAACTGCAAGTAGTAAGGTAACAGGGGCAAATGGAACTTATCAAGAAGGAACTGTTACCTTAAATAAAAATACGAAATTATTTATTAATGTAGGAGGACAAAACGGATATAATGGAGGAGGACTAGGCAACAGTATATATGGAACAGGAGGAGGTGCAACCGATATTCGTGTAGGGGAAAATTCTATTGAAAATCGTATCTTTGTAGCTGGTGGTGGCGGTGGAAGTTCTGCAACACCTCATTATCACTATCATACAGGTAGCAGTTCTTATGGAGGAGGATGTTATGGTAGTGCACATACAAGTACAGTAGAGACAATAGAAGGTTGCTTAACAGGTACACATTCAATAAAGCTGTCAAATGGATTTTGGAAATGTAATAATTGTGGATGTCAGCATTCAGAAGGTGCAAAATGTAAACATCCTAGAACAACGACAGTTACAACTTATAGTATTAATTGTGGAAAAACAGCAGGAACTACTGTCGATTCATGGACATACATTGATGGAAAAACAGAATCCTTAAGTAATAATATAGCGTATCAAGGATCGATAGCAGGAGGAGGAGGATACTATGGAGGAAATTCTCAATATGCAGGAACAAGTTATACAAGAGAAGATTTTAAAGATGTAATAACTACCCAAGGAGCAAGAACAGGAAATGGATACATAAAAATCACATTATTAGAATCCTATCCAGATGTAACATTAACACCAAGCACAAAAGAATTTACCAATCAAGACATTATCCTAACAGCAACAGCACAAGACCAAGTAGTAGGAATACAAGAACTACCATTTTCGTGGAATGGAGGAGAAAGAACAACAGTTAATACAATTACTGTAACCAAAAATGGAACATATACAGTAAATGCAATTAACAATCATAATTACGAAGAAACGGTACCAATTACCATAACCAACATCGACAAAATCGATCCAGTGGTAAACAATATAGAACAACACATAAGTGGAGATAAAAGGCAAACCACCTTAACCATCCATGCAACTGATACAGGAAATAACGATTATGCTGCATCAGGAGTAGATGGATATGCCATAACAATGACAAATACCCCACCACCAATTAGCGAATTTCAAAATACGGACACCTTTACGGTAAATAAAAATGGGATCTATTATGCATGGGTAAAAGATAGAGCAGGAAATGTATCAAAAATAAATGGAGAAGGACCATCAGGAGGAAACATTAGTGACGGAAACAGTATTCTTGTAAAAGACTTAGAGATTAGTGTATATGGAAATGTAACATGGGATGACTACGACAATCAATATAACACAAGAAAAGCAAGTACCATGCACATCTTTCGAAAAATAGGAGAAAATGGAACAGAAGAAAAAATAGCAGATTTTGAAGTCATACCAGGTCAAACGACAGGATATACCATACAAACTAGAGAATGCAATGACAATGGAGAAAGGTATATATTCCGCATAGAAGAAGACTACATCGAAGGATATGATCCACAATACCCAGGAAACAATGTAACAAGCAATCAAACCCAAGACGTAAAAATAGACTTAGTAAACTTCTTGTTACTACCAACCTATACTAGTAAAATCGAATACAATCTAATCGAAGATTTTAGAGGCGAATACTTAAAAGGAACAAAACTAGAAATGATAGCAACCATTGAATCCGATCCAAACAACAAAGGCCATGTAGGAGTAAACCGAAGCAAAGTAGCCTATCTAATTGACGACGGCTTTACCATAGACAAAAACAATATTCAAGTCATCTATCGAGATGGAAAAACAGGAAAAGAAACCATTATTGACGACTACATCATGCAAAAAAACAACCTATGGATCGAATATGGACAAGGAAGAGACAACCAAAATCCACAAGACAACTTTATTACAAAACCAGGAGACAAACTAACCATCAAAATACAAGGAGAATTCACAAAAATAAAACCATACAACAACAGCATTACGTTAGTAGGATACTTAACGGATCATGTAGGAACTAACACCAACATTGACCTAGGGCAAGTAACAAGATACGAAAAAAACTTTGAAGTAAAATACCAAAAACCAGAAGGAAGACTACAAATACAAAAAAAGGACAGTATCACAGAAGAAAACTTAACCGATGCAGAATTCACCCTATACGAATGGGATGGAACAAAATATGTACAAAAAGAAATCCTAACAGACGAAGACCAAGATGGAATTTATACCTCACAATACTACAAATGGAACTCAACCACAGATGGAAAATACAAAGTAGTTGAAACAAAAATACCAAACAATCATAAAGACACTGCATTTAGCATGGAATTCACGATGGAAGAACTACACGAAGACAAATACACCTTAGGTCCAGACTATAATAATGCAAACCACCGAATTGCCTACAAAGAAAGAGAACCAGACGACCTAGATAGAAATTACCGGAATTGTCGAAAACGAACCATACAAAATAAAAGCAAGCATCAACAACATCGACAGCGAAACCAAAAAAGTCATTCAAAACAATGCCATATACACCATCTACGAATGGAACAAACAAACAGGAGAATACGAAGAATACATAAGCAAAATAAATAGAAGACCAGTTACCATGGAAAGAAAAGAAGACAAAACCTATGAAACAAGCGAATGGCTATACTACACCAAAAACAACGAAGGAAAATATAAAATAGTCGAAACCACACCAGCCACAGGATATTATGGCGATTACGAAGAAAATGGAAACAAACGAGAATATGAATTTAATGTATTAGACATCGTAACAAATGGAAGATATGAAAACCAAACCGTACAAAACGAAGGAAACATCCACCTATTCAACAACGAAGAAAAAACAAGCATTGAAAACAACAGAACCAAAACCCATATCGAAATACAACTAATCGATAGCCAAAGCAAAAGTGAAGCACAAGGAAATGGCAGATTTAGTAAAGTAGAATATGAAATCTATGCCAAAGAACAAATTAACCATGCAGATGGAATTACCACAAGATACATAGGAGAACCAGGCACCCTATACAAACAAGGCGAATTAATCGAAATCATTTTAGCAAACGAAGAAGGAAAACTCATCATAGACAACCTAGAATGTGGAAAATACGACATAAAACAACATACCATACCAGAAGGATATAAAAAAGATGAAAACACCTATGAAATCGATGTAACATACCAAGGACAAGAAATAAAAGTAGTAAAAGTACAACAAAAATTTGAAAACACCGTAAAAAAACAAGCTTTCCAAATCTTAAAACAACAAATTATAGGAAAAGAAGAAACCGCCCCATTAGCCAATGCAGGGTTCACCATCTATGAAATAGAAGAACTAAGCATTGTAAAAGAAGGAAACATCACAAGAAACGAAGACGGAACCTACACCCTAAACGACGAAAAAGCCAAAAACGAAGAAGGACTAACAAACAAGAAAAACAGCAACGGAAGCTACAACATAGGAGACCTAATAAACTACTACTACCAAGCAAACAACGGAGAAGAAAACAAAGAACAACTACCACAAAGCGAACACGCCTACCATCCATACAACCTAGAAAAAGAAAATCTAGTAAAAGACTATTCCAAAACAGAACAAGGAGAAGAAATAGGAGAAATCATCACAAACAAAGACGGATACCTAAAAAGCCCAGAACTAGCCTATGGAGAATACATCATAATCGAAACCAGCGTACCCCATGGAAAAGAAGCCATTATCCCAATCACAATAAAAATAGAAAACGACTCAAGAGAACCACAAAACCTAAGGTACATAACCGACCCAAACTTCAAAGCAAAACTAAAAATCTATACCAAAGACAATAAAACAAAAGAAACTATCCTACAAGGAAAAAGCAAATTCCTAATCAAAAACAAAGACACTGGGGAATTCATTACCCATAAAAGTTGGAACCTACTAGAAGGAAACGTAGAATATGGAACCTATGAAAAACCATTTGAAACAAACGACAAAGGATATATAAAAACGCCAATGAACCTAGAACTTGGAACCTACGAAATCATTCAATTAGAAGCTCCAGAAGGATATGTATTAAGTGGATATGAAGGACATAGCGAAAACGGAGAAACCATAAAAACCCCAACAGGAAATGTAACGCTCCAAATTGCAACCAACCAAATCTACTATGTAGATAGCGACAGAGAAAACAACATCATCGTAGGAATACAAGAAAACCAAGCTCAGGTAGGAACGATAAAAATAACAAACACAGGAGACTACTACAAACAAACAACACAAAATGGAAACATCGAATACGAAACCAAAGGAATAAAAGGAGCAACATACCACATCATTGCAAAAGAAGACATACAAAGCAAAGATGGACAAACCAAACTATACAATAAAGACGATTTAGTAAAAATCGTAACTACAGATGAAGAAGGAAAAGCATATGCCGAAAACCTAGCACAAGGAAAATACACAATCAAACCAGTCGACAAAGGAGAAGGATTTAGCTTAAATGAAGAAGAAAGAGAAATAAACATTACCTATGGAACAAACAAAGAAAACACAGAAGAACAAGAACCACAAAAAACACCAGTTGTATACTACGAAGAAAACTACAAAGACGACACCACAAAACTAGAAATCGAACTAATCGACAAAGACACAAGGGAAAAAATAGAAGACATCCAAATGGAACTATACCGAAAAAAGGAAGACGGAACAGAAGAATTAATCCAAAGCTATACAACCGGAAAAAACAACTTCTACATCGAAAGAATACCAGTAGGAAACTACATCATAAGACAACCAAAAGGGCAAGACAAATTAGGAAAGCAAGGTTATGTCACAAACGAAGATGTAGAAATAACCCTAGAAGCAAAAAAAGACATACAAAAAGTAACCATCCAACAACCAGTCACTATCCTTATCATAAAAGGAGGAGAAGACGGACTAGCCCCAGGAACTGTAGTAGAAATCATTGACAAAGAAACTGGAGAAGTGGTAAAAGAAGTTACTATGGGAGATGGAGACGAAATCATCGAAAAACTACCACAAGGAGACTACATCATCCACATAAAAGACGTAGATTATGACAAAGGGTATGTAAAAGGAGACGACATCGAAATCACCATAACCGACGAAGGAGGAAGTGTAGAAATAAACCATAAGCAAGACTACACCAAAGTAGAAATAAGCCTACTAGACATAGACACCAAAGAACCAGTCATCGGAGGAACCTTAGTTGTTACTAACAAAGAAGGAAAAGAAATAACCGAAAGATGGCTAACAGACGGAAAAGCACACAGAATTGACAAACTACCAATTGGAGAATACTATCTAGAAGAAACATCTGCCCCAACCTTAAAAGGATATGTAAAAACGGAAAAAGTAGCCTTTACTGTAAAAGAAACAAAAGAAATACAAACGGTTGAAATGTTACAAGATTACACAAGAATCCAAATAAAACCAAAAGACGAAGACACAGAGGAAGAAATAAAAGGAATCGAAATCGTAATAAAAGACGACAAAGGAAACGAAGTAGGAAAAGTAACGATAGGAGAAAACGAAGAAGATACAAACAACATCCTAAACCGACTACCAGTAGGAGACTACACCCTAGAAAGCACCAAAGTACCATATGGCTACAAACCAATCCAAACAACCATAAGCATCAAAGACAAACAAGGAATGCAAGGAGGAGAAGACTTAAAAATAACAATAGAGAGAGAAGAATTTGACTTAAAAGTAGAAACCATGGTAGAAGAAATCAAAAGAAATGACAAGGTAGAATACAAGAAAAAAGAAGACACTAAAGAACAAAAACAAGAAGAGCAAAGCAGAAACAAACGCCAGGCCCATAAAGTAGACATCAAAGACAAAAAGATAGGAAGCGAGCAAATCGAAGTAATTTACCAAATTAAAGTAAGAAACCAAAAGAAAATAACAGGGCAAGTAGGAAGAGTAGAAGTAACCGTGCCAGCAGGAATGGAATTTAGAGCAAGTAACAATAAAACCTATTGGAAAGAAGAAGGAGGAAAAGTAGTCACCGAAGGACTAAAAGGAAGAGACATAAAAGAAGGAGAAAAGGCTGAAATACCACTAATACTAAACTGGAAAAATGGACTAGAAAACTTTGGAACCAAGAAAATACAAGTAGAAATAAAAGAAGTAACAAGTGACATAGGCTTTAAAGAAACCAATCTAGAAAACAACAAATCAGAATCAGAAGAAATCATCATAGGAGTATCGACAGGAGAAATGAACCTAGTATATATGTGCTGGATATTACTAGCAATACTAATCCTAGCCGAAATCTACTTAAGCAAAAAAACAAACATTAAGACATTTAAAATAAAGGACAAAACGATAAAGGACAGAAAATAAATTGTAGGGGTAGCATATCATGCTACCCTTTCACTTTGCCCAATAATTATGTATATTTATAATATCAAAAATCCTTTGATTTTCTTGTATTAAAAGAAAAATGTCGATATAATGGAAGAAAAATTAAAGGAGAGATACGGATGAAGAAGAAAGGCACAAGAAGCAGGAAAAAACTATCAAAATGCAGCCCAATATGAAGATGAAGAGTTAAATCATTTACTTGGAGAAATAGAAAATGGAAGTAATAAGAATGATGGTTCAAGTGGTGGCTCGGGCGATGGAACTGGGGATGGAGATGGTTCAAGTGGAGGAAATGCTGGTGATGCAATAGAAAGCGATATATTAATAGGAAAAACAGCTTATAGCGGAGGAAAATTACTAACAGGAACCATGCCGAATAGAGGAGCCGTTTTACAAACGCTAAATGCAGGAGAAAGTTATACGATAGAAGAAGGATACCATAATGGAAGTGGAAAGGTAACGGCAAAAGACCTAGCAA
>CAOJHH010000049.1 GCA_948436025.1 uncultured Clostridium sp.
AGGTTTGGACTTCCACCAAACTAGATATTATACACCGAACTGGCGCACCCTTCTTTATCTATATTACCACAAAAAGATATTTATAGTAATTCCATATTTGTAAAAAGCAGAGCATATTTCTTTGTATACTCTGCCTTGATTTTTTATTTTCCCATTCCCTTATTTTTTCTTAAAAAAGAAGGAATATCTAATTCATTTGGATTTGAACTACTTTCTGTTGATGATGGAATGGAGTTTATTTTCTTATCCCATACTTTTGCTACTTTATCAACAACACCTATGGTTGAAATTGGTGATTCGTTTTCAAAACCAGTTGCAATAACTGTGATTGAAATGTCATCTCCCATGGTTTCATCAATGACTGCACCAAAGATGATGTTTGCTTCTGGGTCTACGCTTCTTTGTACTAGTTCTGCTGCTGTGTTTACTTCGTGTAATCCAAGTTCAGAACCACCAGTAATGTTAATAATAACTCCTCTTGCTCCTTCAATTGAAGTTTCTAGTAATGGACTTTGGATTGCTTGTTTTGCTGCATCTTCTGCTCTATTTTCACCAGTTGCTCTACCTACACCCATGTGTGCCATTCCTGTATTTAGCATAATTGTTTTAACATCGGCAAAATCTAGGTTAACAAGTCCTGGTACAGCAATTAGGTCTGAAATACCTTGAACACCTTGTCTTAAAACATCATCTGCCATTTTGAAGGCATCTACAATAGAGGTTTTGCGGTCTATGATTTGTAATAATTTATCATTTGGTATGACCACTAAGGTATCTACTTTTCCTTTTAGGCTTTCTACTCCACGTTCTGCTTGTGAAAGTCTTTTCTTTCCTTCAAAGGTGAATGGTTTTGTTACCACACCAATGGTTAATATGCCCATTTCTTTTGCGGTTGCCGCAACAATTGGAGCTGCACCTGTTCCAGTTCCTCCACCCATACCAGCGGTTACGAAAACCATGTCGGCTCCACGTAATACTTCTGCAATTTCTGATTTATTTTCTTCTGCGGATTGCGCACCAATATCTGGGTTTGCTCCTGCTCCTAGTCCTCTTGTAATTTTCTCTCCAATTTGAATTTTGGTTCCTGCTTTTGATTCTTGAAGAGCTTGTCTATCGGTATTGACAGAAATGAATTCTACCCCTCTAATGCCAGATTCAATCATGCGGTTTACAGCATTATTTCCTGCTCCTCCCACACCGATAACTTTTATGGTTGCGGTTCCGTCTAACATTCTTTCATTATCTTCATAGTCCACCTTCATATTTAATCCTCCCAATATTTATTATAATTTAAAATTTAAAACTTGTTTATGTATAGAAAAATTCTTTAATTCTGTCAATAATCGTTAAAAAGATATTTGTATCTGATTTTGAATCGATACTACTTGATACCGTTTTCGCAAATGGTCTTGCTGCAATGTATCTTACCAAGGCATAGGCTGAACGAAAACTTGGTTTTATGGTACTTACTAGCCTTCCTGTTGAAATTTTAACTGGTATATTTAAAATGATTTTTCCCGCAACATCACTTTTGTTGATATTACTAATTCCCTGCCCCGTTAATACGACATTATTAATTCTAGGCTTAATGGCCTGGTTGGTAATATCTTTATTGACCAAAGAAAAGATTTCTTCAATTCTTGCTTCGATAATTTCGATTAGTTCGGAACTTTTAATCACCTTGTTTCTTTCGTCCCCTTTATACGTATTTAAGATGATATCATTATCATTATCGATAAACGATTTTAGGGCTAGTCCATATTGTCTTTTTAATTTGTCTGCCTCTTCTTCTGAAATGTTTAATACCACAGCAATATCGCTTGTAATGTTATCTCCACCAAGTGGTATGGTATTCGTATATATAAAAGATTCCCCTTCAAATACACCAATATCCGTATTTCCAGCACCAATATCTAACACCATTACATTATCGTGTAATTCGTTTACATCTAAAATTAAGTTTCTTTCTGCTAAGGTATTTGGTACCATCCCATCGGTGTCTAGTCCTGCTTTTTTAAGAACAGTCGAAATTTGTCTTGTATATTCTTTGTCTGCTAAAATGATTTGTGCATTTAAGGTAAATTCAGATGATAAATTTCCAACTGGGTCATTGGTTCTTGTTCCATCTTTTAAGATAAATTCATTCGGAACAATATCAATAATTGTTTTCCCATCTGGTACTTCAATGTCTCTTACTTGCATAATGGCTTGTCCTACATCTCGTACCGAAATTCCTGCATATTTGTCTTTTAACTCTTTTGTAACGCTATTTTGCACAATGGTAGCATATTTTCCTGGTATGGTTACATATGCAGAATTAATCTTAAATTTAGCCTCTTCTTCTGCCTTTTCAATTGTTTTTGCAATTGAAAGAGCAATATCATCTTCATTTATAATTTTTCCTTTTTTGATACCTTCACACTTGCTACTCGTAGAACATATAATTTCAATCTGATTGAAATTATTGACTTCCCCTACAACCGTTGATACTTTTGATGTTCCGGATATCAATTCCAACGATTATATCTCCTATTGCCAATGTTAATTCCTCCAATTTTTTATATAGTTTTTCACTTAGGTTAGGATATTATATTTTGAGAAAAATGTCAATAGTTTTTGTAATATTTTTGTAATATTTTTGCAATATTTTGTAACAAAAGACCCCCAGGCAGGGCGAAGCCCTGACGGAGGGTTCTTTCATATCTTATTTCTTTATTGTTTCTTCCTTTTTGGCTTTTAATTTTCCCATCCATTTATCAATATAATATCTACGAACAATGGCAAGGTTTACAAACATTCTACCTACAAACACAACAATTGCGGCTAGATAAATATCGACATTTAATCTTTCTCCTAAGTAGGTAAGTAAAATCGACAAAATCGCATTTCCAAAAAATCCTGTTACAAATATTTTTAAATCGAATTCCCCTTTTACCACAGAGGCAATTCCTCCAAATACGGAATCGAGTGCTGCAATAATTGAAATGGCTAAATAGCCAGATAAACTATATGGAATAATTGGTGCATTCATTCCTAAAAGTGCACCGATAATACATCCTATTACAATTGCAATAACAACCATTATTTTTCCTCCTTTACAATATCTTTGGCATATTTTATTTTAATTGTTCCTGTATATTTATTAATCACCATATTACTTTGCTTTTCTACTTTTGCATTCGGATGCCTTGTCACAAAACCAACTGTTTTTAAAGTTAATGCACTTTCTAAATATTTCGCATCTCCTATGGCTTTAATTGTATAGGGTGAGGTTACTCTTTTTTGGTTTACTAATATAAAGATTTCATCATCAATATTGATGTTTGTAATATCCGATAAATTTGTAATTCGCTCCCCATTAATACTAATTGCTTCTGCTCCAGCAAGTATTAATTCATTTACCAATTCTTGCAAATTATAGCATTGAATTTTATCATCATGTTCTGAAGCTTCATAATCAGTATAGGTAATTACCACTCCATCTCCTTTTACATCCGTTAACCCTGCAATGGTTTGAGCCTGTAAAAGTTCCTCGTTTAGTAATTCGGTTGCTTCTTGGTTAGAAGCTCTTTTATCTCGGTATTCTTGCAAAGTGTTTTTCGTATCTTGTAACTTTGTTTCTACCTCTTCGTATTTTCCTTTCCAACTTGCTAGTTTTTCTGTTAGTTCGCTTTCTCTCATACTTTCAATTTGGGTAATATTGGTTTCTTCTACTACCTTAAATTGCATAAACATAACATATGCCAAAACAAAACAAATAATCCCTATTGTTATAGTCATAATTCCTTTTCCTTTTTTCATTCTCATCACCTACTTTGCTACTTCTACTGCTTTTTTATTTAAAACACCAGTATATTTATCAATCTTTAAATTATCATTCTTTTTGGCTTCTACATTAATGCCTGCATCTTGTAAGATTTCTATAAACCCACCAATACGCATTACATTATTAAGTCTATTGGGATCTCCTATTGCTTTTATTACAAAAGGACTTCCTACAATTTCATCATTTACTTGAATTACCGCTCCTACACAGTTAATCGAGGTGGTTGGTACAATTCTTTGTCCATTAATACTAATTGCCTCTGCTCCTGTATTTTTTAATTCATTCACAACCGCTAATAAATCGGTATTATGTACTAAACCTTTCGCTGGGTCAAGAGTTGATTTCGTACTGTCTTTTAGAGTAATTGTCATTCCCTCTCCTGTTACATCAGTTAAACCTAAATAAGTATTAATTTTCTTTAATTCATTTTGTTTTTCAACAAAAGAATCATCAGAAAAAAGACTGACTTTTCTTTCTTTTTCTAGGTCTTCTTCTATTTTTTCTAATTCTTCATATTTAGAGTCATATTGCTCTTTCCATTTTAATACTTCATCTCTTAGGCGGTCTTCTTTGTGTGAGGTATTTCCTGCGGTTGATACAAGGCTTTTGGTGGTTTTTAATTGCATACTAATACCAAATGCTAATAATAAGCACATAAGCCCTAAGGTAATGGCTACTTCTTTTTTCTTTATTTTCATGGTTTCCTCCTTTTTTATTCTTGTGTACTGTCTCCCTCTGGTTCTTGGGTTTGGTCTGGCTCTCCTGCTACTGGGTCTGGTTCTGGTGGTGGGTCAGGTTCTGGTTGCCTTTCTCTAAAGAATACCTTTTCTCTTTCTAAATCGCCACCTGCAAATATTTCGCCTTCTAGTCCTTTGGTATCTTCTAGTGCTACTTTTATGTATAACATTCTACTACTTAAATGAGATGCGTCTCCTAAATAAACGTTTTTCTTTTCTTCGTCTAGTGCTAAAGTATAATTTTGCTTGTTGCTCATATCAATTCGATTTACTTTTGCTGTAATTCCATTACTTGCAATGGCTTCTACAATTTTTAGTACGACTTCTAGTCTTGTTAAATCTTCTTTATTTAACCTACCTCCTACTTCCACTTCCTCCATCGGAGTAGTATATCCTTTTATAATTGGTAGTTCTAACATCTGGCTTGATACTTCTAAAATATATCCTTGGTTATCCATATAAAAATAACTATTCGCATATTCCAATAAAAATGTGGCTTTTCTTTCTTTTACTTGTAACTGTATTTTATCGGGAAGCACTCGTTTTACTTCCACACTTTCTATGTAAGCTTCTTGTTTGATGTTTTTTTGTATGGTTTCCTTTTTGTTTCGGTATAGGTTATCTCCTAGGCTAATACCAGAAAGGCTTAATATTGTTTCTTTTGAAATTTTCTCGTTTCCAATTACTTCTACCCCGGTTATATCAAATAATGGAGACATCATAAAAAATATAATTGCTGCTACCAATGCACCGAAATAGGATTGTCCATTTTATAAGAATAAAAGATAATTTTTGTTTCTTTTTAGCCTTTTTTTTACGGTAAGGAGCAGATTTTCCACCTGCTCCTTTTTTCTTTTTATTAGAAGCCTTTTTTTTGGTATTTGTCCTTGTGTTAGCTTTTCTCGTTGTGTTTTTCTTGTTACCTCCTGCCTGGATTTTAGTTACACCAATAACAATTTCATTATCAAAACGAAATACATTATTATTTTCTTCTATCTCATCTTCTTGCCCTTTTTTAGATTTTGTCTCTCCTTTTGCATGTTCTTTCTTGTCTTCTTTACTCTTTCTTGTTTTCCTTTTCGTTGATTCTTCTGGTTGTTTCTTATTCCAACTTCTTTTGTTTTTTCCTTTCCTCTCTTCTTCAAATTCATATTGTTCTTCTATATCATCGAATTCTTCTTTTTTCTTTTTATCTGTCTTTTCTTCTATATAACCAATTTTTTCTTTGCTTTTTTTCCTCTTTTTCGTTTTTGGTTCTAATGTTTCTTCTCCTATGTAGTCAAATTCTTCTTCCTGCTGTTTTTTCTTTTGCCCACGAGGTGAGTTTTTCTTTTTCTTTTTTTCGTCTGACTTATCTTCAAAATACAAAAAGTTTAATTCTTGGTTCTTTTTACTTTTCATACTTTTCTTAATTCACCTCTTTCGTAATTTTTGCTCCTAATTTGGTTAATTTTTCTTCTAATTTTTCATAACCACGTAAAATGTATTCGATGTTGGTCACTTTTGTTTTTCCACTTGCCGAAAGCCCTGCTAACACCATAGCAGCTCCTCCTCTTAAATCAGTAGCCTCTACGACTGCTTTGGATAATTTTCGTACTCCCTTAATCACCGCAGTCCTTCCTTCTACCACAATTTTTGCACCCATTTTGTTTAATTCATTTGTGTACTTGTATCGGTTTTCAAAAATATTTTCGGTTACAATCGATGTTCCTTTTGCTGTACAAAGCATGCTTACAAAAATGGCTTGCATATCGGTTGGAAAACCAGGATATGGCATGGTCTTTATTTCTACTGCTTTTAGTTTCTTTGGTGCTTGTAGAAAAACGGTATCTTTGGTGGTTTCTATTTCACAACCACATTCTTTTAGTTTTTCTAATACTGGTGTTAAATGCTCTGGTACTACTTTGGTTAAAGTAAGTTTTCCCCCTGTACTTGCAACAGCACAAAGTAACGTACCTGCTTCAATTCGGTCTGGCATGACTTGGTAGCCAGTATCTTTTAATTTTTCCACTCCATGAATGATGATCTCACTACTTCCAGCACCACTTACTTTTGCTCCCATTTTATTTAGGAAATTTTGTAAGTCTACAATTTCTGGCTCCATGGCTGCATTGGAAATTACCGTTGTACCTTTAGCAAGTACTGCTACTAACATTGCATTTTCCGTTGCTCCCACACTTGGAAAATCCAAGTGAATTTTTTCTCCTGCTATTATATCACAACTACAATGGATATATCCAGTACTTTTCGTAATATTCACACCTAAATTTTCAAATGCTTTTAAATGTAAATCAATTGGTCTTGCCCCAATATCACATCCACCTGGGCATGAAAAGGTTGCTTTCTTACTTCTTCCAAGTAGTGCTCCTGCTAATATAACAGATGAACGCATTTTTCTCATTAGTTCCTCTGGAATTTCATATTGGTTTAATCCTCTAGAATCGATTACTATTTTATCATGAACTCTTTTTACCTTGCAACCCAAATTTCGTAAAATTTCGATCATTACTTTGGTATCGTGTATATTGGGAACACGATATAATCTCGTAATTCCATTATTTAAAATCGATGCTGCTAAAATCGGCAAAGAAGCATTTTTCGAGCCAGAAGCATCGATTTCTCCCTCTAACTTCCTAGCTCCTGTAATTATGTACGATCCGCATAAACTTTCCCCTCCTTTATGATATATATATTATGCTAACCTTGGAAGGAGGGTGAATTTTATGCCAAAAAAAGAAACATAAGGTTTAACTTCTGTTTCTTTCGGTTCTATTTTTAATTCTCAATTGCTGGAGCAATCGTATTACCATTCCCTTCATCTGTTGTTTTTGTATAACGTAATGTTATATAGGCACTCATCATAGTTCTATCAGCTCCCGTCATTATCGCTATATCATTTGTACCTACCCATTGTATTGAATTTATAGATTTAGCATTTCCACTTACTGAATCCATATATGTTGGTGAAACAGATACATCGTAATTCCTGCAAGGATTAACAATATAATTACCGTAACAACTAAAGCCATTAGGGTAATTCCACTTGTGTCCATATACAAGACCTTCCGTACCTGTGGTTTATCTGTTTGCTTTTTTTCCATATTTTCTTCCGCTCCTCTTTGTTTTATTTTATTCCTATTATCTTTGTTGGTTTACAAGAACTATTCCAACCAGAGTACTTGTTATATCCTCCTGATGCAAGCAATTGTATCGTTATTTGTGAACTACACTTTAGTGTACAATTATCCACTGAAGCCACATATCTACTATGAATATAATAAGATCTTCCACTAGAATCTTCAGCTATCTCTTTTATAATTGCAGGTTCTCCCTTCGATATTATCTCAGATCCTCCCACATGTTCGATTAATAAATAATTATACTCATAGTCCTCCGCACCTTCTTTTGTTCCTACTGAAGGGTTTTCGCCTCCCCATGAAATCACTTGTTCATTAAATATAGCCGTTTTATCTGGATTTTCCCATAAGACTTTCATATTACTTTGTTTTCCCATTTCTTCTTGTACTTGGGTTTGTATTAATGTTTTCAAATCTTCTACTGATATTGTAATTTTAGAACTATCATTTGTTGCTACCATCATTTGACTATACAATTCATCTAAATCTTTCCTTTCATTTACTTCCGCCTGTTTATATTCTTTTCCTGCTTGTTCCGCTCTTTTTATAATTCCCTGTTCTCCTAACAGATACATCGTAATTCCTGCAAGGATTAACAATATAATCACCGTAATTACCAAAGCCACTAAGGTAATACCTTTTCTTTGTTTTCCCATCTTTTTCTTCCGTCCTTTCTTTTTATCTATATTTTTCCACTTTTGTAAAAATATATACTCTTATTTCTATTTGAAATTATATATTACCGTTTGGTTAATGTCAACGCAAATTTTATAATCTTGGTAATATTCTCCTCCTTAAAGTTCTTCTTTTACTTCTCGAATAAGAGTCTCTTCGTCGGTTTCTCCTTCTTCTCTTTTTCCTCCTGGAGAATAATACGTATTTTTCCCCTTACTAAGTGTGCAAAGTACCTTTTTGTCTTTTATATAAATCCACGCAATTTTATCAATCATTCCCTCTTTCCCCTTTCTGATTTTAGTATAACACAAAAGAAAACAACAGGCAATCACCTGTCGTTTTCTTTTAGTGGAACTATGAATGAAATATGATAATGTCTTAAGTAATGAAATAGGAAAATGTCCCAACT
>CAOJHH010000050.1 GCA_948436025.1 uncultured Clostridium sp.
TAGTTGGGACATTTTCCTATTTCATTACTTAAGACATTATCATATTTCATTCATACAATACCAAGGCTTTACAAATTTGGTATTGCTGATTTGTTATTAATATGATATAATTAACAATCATGTTTTTGAAAAAGGAGTTATCATGTATATTAATCAAAAGGTAGCAAATGAAATATATCGAGAAGCAGGGACTGCTAGATTAGGAAGAGCGAGAGACTACGTAAGACAAAAAAGAGTGGACATTCGGGAAAATCTATTATGAAGATAGTAACAATTTTTCGATTTCTTCTAATGTAAATGGAAATTATGATGATTACCAAGTAAAAATTGTGGTTAAAAACGGAGAATTGCAACAATCCAAATGCGAGTGTGAAGATTATTATAGCCATTATGCAGCATGTAAACATATTGTTGCTACTTTATTAGAAGTAGACGGAAACCCGAAATACCATGAATTAGAATACACCAAAAAAGAAAAATATACCGATTTTAAGGATTTAATTAATACTTTTTATGAAGAAGAAATGAAATTACTAGAACAGCCAGAAGAAAAAAGCACAAAACCACTCGATACCAATATAAAAATTGTACCAAAACTATTTTATACGGATTACAACAAAGAACTACGAGTGGAATTTAAAATCGGAACTAAAAAACAGCTATATAAACTAAAAGACTTAGAAGAATTCTATGATAATATGCAAACAAAAGAAGTATATCGTTATGGAAATAAGCTAGAATTCGAACACAAGGAAACCTCTTTTGAAGAGACCTCCAGACCAATGCTAGAATTTGTCCTAAAACATGGGGAGGACATGAAAAACAATGTAAGAAACATGATACGTTCGTATCGATATTTAGGAAGAATGACAAACACAAGTGGTATTACCCTAAACCAATCCACATTAGATGAATTTTTTGAATTAGTGAAGGGGCAAACCCTTCAAATGGAGTATTCTTACATGGTTCATCATGTAAAAATGCTTGATGAAGAGCCTAATATTAAATTTCATCTACAAAAAATAAATCAAAAAGAATATAGCCTTACACTAGAATTTGCTTCCCATCACGATTATGAAATCATACAAGGAAGAAAATATACCTATTTTTTAAAGGATGAAAAGCTATATCGTTGTACAAACGAATATAAAGAAAGTACATTGAAATTACTAGAGGTATTTCGAAGAAATTATACTACCGAGATTAAATTTTCCAAAGACGAAATGTCAAAATTTTTCTCAGTGGTACTTCCTAAAGCAAAAAAGAGCATTCTACTAGATGAAATAGAGCCAGAAGAGCTTGAAAAATATATACCACAAAAATTAGGAGTAAAAGTTTTTCTAGAATTTAATGAGAAAAATTACATTATTGCACATTTAAGCTTTTGTTATGGAGAAGAGGAATTTAACCCTTTATTAGAAAACCCAAACTTACCAAGAAGTGTACTAGAAGAAGCAGAAAGCCTAAACCTATTTCGTAAAACCGGTTTTATGCTAGATAAGAAAAATGCTAATTTTGTATTAGCCGATGATGAAAAAATTTACGAATTTTTATCCGAAGATATTAATTTGTATATGCAAAAATTTGAGGTACTAGCCACCGAAGATTTTAAGCAAAAACAAATTAAAAAGCCCAAAATGGTAGCCTTAGGGGTTAAAATTGAAAACAATTTATTAAACATCGATTTAGAAAATTTGAATTTCGATAAAAAAGAATTGAAAGACATTTTAAATAAATATCATGAAAAGCAAAAATATTATCGTTTAAAAAATGGCGATTTTTTATCCTTAGAACAAAACGAAGATATGGAATTTTTGGATAACCTAATTTCAGGAGGAGACATTGGGTTTAAAGAGCTAGAAGAAGGAAGTATCAGGCTTCCAATGTACCGAACCCTATACTTAAATCGTATTTTAGAAAAAATTGAAAATACGACCATTAAAAAAGACGAGACTTATAAAAAAATGATAGAAGACATTGAAGATAAGTCCGATGTAGAGGAGTTACAAATCCCTAAAAGTTTAAACCAAACCTTAAGGCAATACCAAAAAATTGGATTTAAATGGTTAAAAACATTAGATGAATATGGGTTTGGTGGAATTTTAGCAGACGATATGGGGCTTGGAAAAACCCTTCAAGTATTATCTCTTATTTTGTCATACAAAGAAAGCGAGAAACAAAAAAAACAGCCAATTATGGTAGTATGTCCAAGTTCGCTTAGTTTAAACTGGAAAGCAGAAATTCAGAAATTTGCAAGCAATATCGAGGCTTTGGTCATTAGTGGAAATGCAAAAACAAGGCAAGAACAAATTGGACAAATTCCGAAAGTAGATGTAGTAATTACATCCTATGACCTACTAAAGAGAGATATTGACAGTTACAAGGAACGTAAGTATGAGTTTCGCTATATTATTGCCGATGAAGCACAATACATGAAAAATAGTAATACACAAAATGCAAAAGCCATAAAAGCACTAAACGCAAGAACGAGATTTGCCTTAACTGGTACACCAATCGAAAATTCACTATCCGAATTATGGTCTATTTTCGATTTTCTCATGCCAGGATATTTATTTTCCTACAAAAAATTTAAAGAAAATTATGAAATGCCAATTGTACGAGATGAAAATGAAGAAGTAATGGCAAACTTAAGAATGCTAATTGAGCCATTTATTTTAAGAAGAACCAAAAAAGAGGTATTAACAGAACTACCAGATAAGACGATTACCGTTCTTAATAACGAAATGGGAGAAGAACAACAAAAAATATATGTATCGTATTTGGCAAGGGCCAAAGAAGAGTTACAAGAACAGATTGAGGCACAAGGGTTTGAAAAAAGCAGTATTCAAATCTTAGCACTCTTAACAAGACTAAGGCAAATTTGTTGCCACCCAAGTTTATTTCTTGCCGACTATAAAGGTGAAGCAAGTAAACTACAACAATGTATCGAATTAGTAAAAGATGCTACCGAAAGCCGGACATAAAATTTTGCTATTTTCTACTTATACTGCCATGTTTGAAATTATTGAAAAAGAACTAAAAAAAGAGAAAATATTCTATTTTAAACTAACAGGGCAAACCAAAGTAAGTGAACGTATTGGGCTAGTAGAAGAATTTAACCAAAACTCAGAAATAAAAGTATTCTTAATTTCTCTAAAAGCAGGAGGAACCGGACTTAACCTAACTGGTGCGGACATGGTGATTCACTATGACCCATGGTGGAATTTATCAGCAGAAAACCAAGCCACAGACCGTGCCTATCGTATTGGACAAAAAAATAATGTGCAAGTATATAAATTAATTACCAAAAATTCCATTGAAGAAAAAATATACGAATTACAAGAAAAAAAGGCAAAATTAATTGATAATGTGCTAGACACCAACACATCATTTATTAATAAATTATCCAAAGAAGACATTATGATGTTGTTTTCGTAATTTGCAAGAAAGATAGAAACGTGCTATAATAGGAACAATCGAACCATAATGGTTCGAAAATAATAACAAAACTATGGAGGGCAAAACCATGAAGAGAATCAAGACACTTGTAACCAGAGACTTAAAAGAAAGCATGAAAAAAGGCGGATGTGGCGAATGCCAGACCTCGTGTCAGTCGGCCTGCAAGACCTCCTGCACAGTAGGAAACCAGTCGTGCGAGAAGGCAAAGTAACAAAACGGCGGGTGGTAGTTTTAAATGGGCGGTAAAATATAGCCGCCTGTTTTTAATTAAAATATAACAATTTAGAAGTAATAATTAGGTAATGCTTTGTAGAAATGACTATAAAAAGGCCCCTTTACTTAAGGGGGCTGTCGCCAAAGGCGACTGGGGGTTCTAAAAAAGAGAGGATTAAATATGAATAAAAAAGTAACAATTATTGGTGGAGGCTTAGCAGGATGCGAGGCAGCGTATCAAATCGCCAAAAGAGGAATTAAAGTAAAATTATATGAAATGAAACCAACAAAGTTTTCGGAAGCACATTCGAGTGAAAATCTAGCAGAAATTGTGTGTAGTAATTCCTTTAAATCCAACTTACATACAAATGCATGTGGATTATTAAAAGAAGAACTACGCCTATTAGATTCCTTATTAATTAAGTGCGCAGACAAAACCAGTGTGCCAGCAGGTCAAGCCTTAGCAGTAGATAGAGAAGAATTTTCAAAATTAGTTACTAAAAAAATACAAGAAAATCCGAATATTGAAATTCTTCATGAAGAATTTACAGGAGAAGAACTAATAAAAGAGGAATCCTTAGACAATATTACCGTCATTGCAACTGGACCTTTAACCTCAAACGCACTCGCAGAGAATATTTCAAAACTAACGGGAAAAGAACGACTATATTTTTACGATGCAGCAGCACCAATTGTAAAAAAAGACAGTATCAATATGGAAATTGCGTTTTTTCGGAAATCGTTATGACCAAGAACGAGGAAAAGACGAAGAAATCGAAACTTGGAAAAAACGTATAGCAAACCAAGAAGCAAGCTATATTAACTTACCAATGAACAAAGAAGAGTACGAAAACTTTTACCAAGTGCTCATTTCAGCGGAAGTAGTAACCCTACATGAATTTGAAAAAAAAGAGATTTTTGAAGGATGTATGCCAATCGAAATTATGGCAAAACGAGGAGCTGATACCCTTCGCTTTGGTCCACTAAAACCAGTAGGCTTTACGGATGGGAGAACAGGAAGACGCCCTTATGCAGTTGTGCAATTACGACAAGACGATGTAAGTGCAAGCCTATATAATTTAGTAGGCTTTCAAACCAATCTAAAATTCGGAGAACAAAACAAAGTATTTTCTATGATACCGGGATTAGAAAATGCTGAATTTATAAAATATGGTGTTATGCATCGAAACACCTATCTTCATGCAAGTGAATTGTTAGATGCTACTTATTGCCTAAAGAAAAATCCGAATATTTATTTTGCAGGGCAAATTACAGGAGTAGAAGGATATGTAGAATCCATTAGTTCTGGAATGGTAGTAGGATTAAATGTGGCAAATAGGTTACAGGGAAAAGAAAAAATCATATTTCCGAAAGATACCATGATTGGGGCATTAGCAAACTATATTGCAACTCCAAATGCAAAATTCCAACCAATGAATGCAAACTTTGGAATTTTGCCAGAATGGGAAGAACGAATTAAAGATAAAAAAATAAAATATGGTAAATTGGCGGATAGAGCAATTGCTTCGTTACGAAATGTAGGGGCGATGACTTTTATCGACCCAGAACATGAATGAGACCAAAAGATAAATTAAAATTTGTAGAAGGACGACCAGTGGTCGTTTGGATAGGTATAAAACAGTAACATTTTTGTAATAAATACGACACAAATTCCATAAATATTGAAAAATAAACAAAAAAACAATAAATTTACATAAAAAATACTTGCCAACTTTTACTATCTGTGTTAGAATAGATATAAGTGGGATTTTGCTAATTTTTAGCAAAGTCAAAAGGAGATAAATATGGATAGTGAAAAAGTAATTATTGAAATAATAAAACCACTCCTAAAAGATTACCTAGCATTTACAAAGGGACAAGTGCCTAAAGATTGGGGAAATGTAAGGGATGAAAGACAAGCCTATATAGAGAGATTACAAAGGGAAATTAACGAGTTAAAAGAAGATATTAAAAAGGCAGAAGAATTTAATGAAGATATTGAAAAAAATGCCATGCCAAGCTTGAAAGTAAGGAAGCCTGGTATGGTTGATGAATTGGATGCAGATATAAAAGAGAATAAGGAAAAAATAGAAACATATCAAAAGAAAATTGAGGAAGATGAAGGAGAATTAAATAGAACAAAAGAAGAATTAGCACAAGCAAATGCACAAATAGAGAGAAGAAGACAAGCAAAAATTGCTAAGATAAAGCATGAAATCCGTGATACCATAAGACAAGAGATAGAAGCAAAAGAAGCAACAGGAGTAGAACAGGAAAAGTTAGCGACATTAAGAAAATATGAAGATATTATTGATGAAGATATACAAAATTTAGCTACTATGGTAGAAAAAGAAGAAGAAAATAAACTAAGAATAGCTAAAATAGAAGAATTGAAACTAGAATTAGAACAAAGAGAAAAAAACTGTAAAGATTTATTAACAGAAGATTATAATTCCACAAAAGAAGAATATATAAGAAATCTAGAAACAATAAATATAAAGGAATTAGAACAAATAAAATCAATTACAATTCAAGCAATATACATGCAAGTTGCTCAAAAAGCAAATGACAATGATAAAAAAGAGTCTGTTTATGACATATTAAAAAAGATAGAGAATAGAGAAAAAATTATTACTACAAATAAAATATCGGAAATAATAACAGAATTAGAAAGAAAAGAGAAAAATTGCGAAGATTTATTAACTAAAGAATATTATGCTACAAAAGAAGAATATATAAAAAGTCTAGAAACAACAAGTATAGAAAAACTAGAAAAAATAGAATCAGTTACAATTGGAACAATTTATATACAAGCCATTGAAAAGGCGATGAAAAAAAACAACAAAGATAAAGCAAATTTTCTTCTTGATGTAATGGAAACAATAGAAAATAGAAAAGAAATCCTTAGAAGAAATATGCTAGCAGGTGGAGAAAATCAAATTCAAGAAAAAAATATTTTTTTAACGAAAATACAAAGTACAATTGAAGGATTAAGAAAGATTCCAACAAAAGCAACAAAAACGATACGTAATATGAGAATTGGTATAAAAAGTTGGGCTTCTAATACGGTAATTCGTATAGGAAATTGGGCTCTTGGTATGAAAGTATTAGGAAGCGGAAATGAAAATGTATTTATGAATGAGGAACAAATTCAGGAATCAATGAAAAAGAATGAAGAAAAACATGAGCAATTTATAAAAGACAGTAGATTAAAAAGACAAAGTGAACAATCAGTAGAAGAGCAAAGCACTAAACTACAAGAGAACAAAAATAATGAAAATAGGGAAGAAGTAAGTATTCAAGAACAATTGAAAGCAGCTCAAGCAGCAAATAATATAGAGGAAGTCGATTATTTACAAAGAATGATGCAAAAAACAAGCCAAGTAGCATTAAATATTGATGAAGAAAGATTAGCAGCATATCGTAGGGCAAATAATATTGCTAGTAATTCTACAGACAGACAGGAAGAAAAAGCATCAAGACAGATAAAGATAGAAAAAATGCCACAATTTATAAAAGATTATGGAGCAAAAAAATCGAAAGAAGAGAGTCTAGATGCTAAAATTTCGGAAGAAAAACCAAGAAAAACCACTTGGGTAAAAAGATTGTTTAGAAAAGCAAAAACTGAAAACACACCAGTTATTATACCAAGAAGTTCAAATCAAAGTGTGAACTCATATGCACAAGGTTTAAAAGTAGGTAGTCCTTCACAAGAAGAACAAAGTGAACATGCAAAAGCATTCCAACAAAGTGTAGACGAAAATAAGAAAGAGATAAATATAAAGGATGTAATACTTGGAGGAGAATAGAAACGAAATTTTTGTGAAAACGGGAAAGGAGATAAAAATGGAAGAAGAACAATTCTTTGAAGAAATGAAACCACTATTAAAAGATTATGTGGAATTTACAAAAGAGGATATGTCTAAGAAATGGGATGACATGGAGAAAGAAGCTTTGGCAAAAGTAGAAGAAAGCCAAGTTAGATGTGATGAGGCAAAAAAGAAAGAAAAGGAAGCTAGAAAAAAAGGGGAAAGTCTTAGAGATGCAAAACGTAAATTAAAAGGCATGGTAGTAGAAATAGGAGATGAGGAATATAAATCAATAGAAGGTAAAATAAATCGAAATGTAAAGGAAATAAGAGAACTTGGTAGAGAGTATAATCGTAGATATAGGGAATTAGAACAAGCAAAACAAGAACAACAACAAACGAAAGCTACCATTGAAAAAGAAAAGCAAGAAAGACTAGAACAGCAAAAGGAAAAACAAGGGAATATTTACAAAAAGGCACAAGGGTATATTGATTCTAAAAAAGAAGAAATGAATCGTGATATTGAAGAAAAATCGAGTCGATTAGAAGAAATGAGAGCAAAAAGAAGAGAATTTGCCTCAGAAGCAAAAGCCGCATCTGAACTAAGATTAACGCTAAGTAAAAGCACAGATGAAATAAAAAAATCAGAAACATATAAAGCTCTTTCTAAAAAGGCAAATGAGGAATTGCAAAAAAGAAAAGCAATATATAAAGAATATAACCAAGAGATGAGTCGTGCAAAAGAAGAATTAGAAGGAGCAAAAGCTACCTTAGCCTCTTTTGAGGGAAAATATGGTGCGATTGATTTTTCCAGTGAAGCGGGAATTCAAAGTTTAATAGATATTACTGGTTGGGAAGAAGAAAAAGAAGCGAGTGCAATTGAAGAAGAACCAAAAAAAGATACTCACCAAATAGATGATGAGCAAGAAGCTGAACAAGAAAAGGATAGAGAAAAGATACATAAACTTACAGATGAAGAAGTAGAGGTTATAGAACTATATAATGATAATGATGAAAGAATAGGAAAGGTAAAGGCACAAACAAAACAAGGTGCACAAGCAAAACAAGATGCACAAGCAAAACAAGATGCACAAGCAAAACAAGATGCACAAGCAAAACAAGATGCACAAGCAAAACAAGGTGCACAAACAAAACAAGGTGCACAAGAAAAACAAGATGCACAAGCAAAACAAGATGCACAAGCAAAACAAAGTGCACAAACAAAACAAAGT
>CAOJHH010000051.1 GCA_948436025.1 uncultured Clostridium sp.
GATATAACAAAACGAAATTCTTAAATTTGCTTAACTATAAGCATTTACTTATGACTTCGGCACAAGTAATGGAACTAACTGAAAAAGAGCAAAACATTTTTGTATTTGAGATATTATACAATATTTATAGAAAAATTAATTTATAAAATATAAGAGCGACTAATTCTTAAATAGATTTAGTCGCTCTTGTTAAGACTATGGTAGTCTTGAGGTGATGTTACCAAGAAATATAGGTATCACACTCGTTGTAGCGCCCGCCCGTTTGTACACTGTAGCCCTTATCTTCTAAGGATTTTACTAATGCGTCAGGCAGTGTTCCACTAATGGTACATCTGGTTTTAAGATTATCAATTGCTTCTTTGATAGCCTCTGCAACCTCTGCCTGCTTTTTCTTTCCAAGTTCGGACTGCATTTCGTCTACCTGTTTCCGTGCTTCTTGTGCTGTTGGTATTGATAACATAATTATTCCTCCTAAAATCTCGCAATGCGAGTTATTTGATAACTTAATTATAGCACAAAATAACATAAAAATCAAATTTTTCAATTTTGGGAGTATACTTTTAAAATAAAATATGTTAAAATGTATATACAGTTGATAATCGGAACTGGTGCAATAGTGGGAGTACGTTTTTTCGAAAATAACCACAGCTAAGGCACCAACATGTATCGGTTCGAACTTTATAGAACAGATACATAAAATATCATTCTAAAAAGAATGGTATTTTTTTGTACCCAAAATTATTCTAACTCAAAAAAGGCATGGTGTTTAAAATGAGCTACGTAGAATAATTATAGATTATAGCAATAGATTAAACGAGTAAATTAAAAATGTTAGTGTATTTTGTTGTTGCAAAGTATAAGAAAATATGTTAAAATTTTTATGTAATATATCGCAAGGAAGTAGCTATTAGAAGACCAATCTCTTTTAATAGCTATTTATATAAGGAGGATTTATGAAAAAATGGTTTGCTATTTTACTATTTAGTTTTGTGCTAATGTTATGTGGAGGATGTGTAGAGGCAGCATCTTTTAGAATAACGGCTTCTGCTTCTAAGGTAAATCCAAATGGAACATTTAGTGTTTCGGTGGGAGGAGATTGTATTGGTAGAGTTAATTTAAGTGTAAAAAATGGAACACTATCTCAGAGTAGTGTTTGGGTAGAACAGAATTCTCAAACAGTAAATGTAAAGGCTGGTGGTAGTGGCAGTGTTACTGTAACCGCAACACCTACTGTGGGATTTTCGGATGCAGATGGAAATGAGTATAAGCCAGGGGCAAGAAGTGTGACAGTTACAATTGATGTACCAAGTATACCTTCTACACCTTCTGGAGGTTCTAGTAATCCTAACACAACACCTTCAGGAAAACCAAATACACAACCAAATAAAAATCCAACAAAGCCTACAGTAAATAATCAACAAACAGTGGTGCAAGAGAAATCTTCTAATAATTTATTATCATCATTAAGTATTAATATGGGAACATTAGAGCCAGAATTTAATGCTAATGTTACTGAATATAGTGTGAAGTTACCAAAAGAGGCAAAGACCATTTCTCTTCAAGCTGTATGCCAAGATAGTAAAGCTACAGTAACAGGAATAGGGGACATTTCGGTTGAAGCAGGAGAAAATATAATTGCTATTACGGTAGTTGCTGAAAATGGAGAAGAACGAAAATATATGTTAAAAGCATATGTTGATGAAACACCAAATGTATATCTTACCTATAAGAATACGCAGATTGGAGTTGTTCGAAATTTAAGAGATGTGGTTATTCCAGAGGGTTTTTCGGAAAAGCAACATAAGGTAAATGAACAAGAAATTCGTGTGTATGATAATGGTCATTTTTCTATGATTTATGGTGTTGATCATGAAAATAATAAGAATTTTTATATGGTAGATATGGAGAAAAATGAATGTATTTATAAAATAATTCCAATAACCATTCAAAACCATTTCTTTTTTCTAGGTGATTGGCAAGAAGAAAAAGAAGGTTTTGAAATATCTTCTAGGACAATTGAGGAAAAAGAGATAATGGGATATCAGTTTAAGAATGGATTTGCTGATTACTTTTTATTATCGGTAATGAACAAGGAAGGAGAAAAGCTTGAATATTTATATGAAGCAAAAGAAGGAACTTTGCAACGATATTTAGGTAGTGCTCCTGTTAAATATGAGGAATATGAACAATTAATATCGAAAGGAAAAAATCAACAAATTATAATATATAGTTTAATAATGGTAATAGGAGTAGGTACTATTGGATTTGCTATTGTAGTTTTTAAACTAAGAAAGGAAAAAGTAGATGAAGAAGTGCATTAGTTTTTTAGTAGCGATATTACTATGCTTTCAGTTCAGTTTTACTTGTTATAGTTATGCAAATGATGTTGAAACAGTTAATCCTAAAACAGAAACAATAAAAGAAGAACAAGATAAACCACAAAGCATTGCTAATTATAATGAATTGTATGGAATAGAACCATTAGAAGATACCCCAATTGCGTTAAGCCAAGAAAGCAGGTCAAACCATCAAAACATAAAATATTTGGCTGTTTTTATCGAATTTAAAGGTAATACCAATCAACACAAAATAGAGGATGAGGATTGTGTTAAAAATGCCAAAACAATTTTTAACAGTGATGAATTGTTTGAAATGACTACAGTAAATGGGAATACAGAAACCAAAATGAAAGTACCTTCTTTTAAAAAATATTATGAAACACAAAGTTATGGGAAATTATCGATTACAACGGAAATATTTCCTAGACAAGGAGATAAAGTAGTCGCTTATGAAACATCACAACCAATAGGATATTATTTAAGACAGAGTGACCAAAATCCACAGGGATATAAAAATGCTAGTGAAGCTTTGCAAAGAGAAACGGAATTAGTGAATGAAGCAGTTGCATGGGTATCAAAGCAAATTGAAAATGCGGGAATAACAAAAGAACAAATTGATGCAGATGGTAATAATGTTGTAGATGCTATTTCATTTTTTGTGGAAGGACAAAATAATTTACAAACTAAGCCAGCTTGGGGGGATATACTATGGTCACATAAGCTAGATAATAAAGGGATTACTGAAACAATATTAGGAAAGGAAGTAATACCATACAATCTTATTTATGTAGAAGATTATACCCAATCAGCAAGTATATTTTCGTTAAATCGAAGTACTTATGGTACCATTATTCATGAATTTGGGCATACGTTAGGATATATGGATTTATATAGGCATAATGCTTCCGGAAATAGACCAGTTGGTTTTTATGATGTTATGGGAAATACCGTAGGTTCTAATCCACAAAACTTATTGGCATATTTTACAAGTGAATATCGCCCACAAACGAATTGGCATAAACCATTACCAGTTATTACGAAAACCACTAATTCAATTACATTAAATAAGCCTAAATTTGTGGATGATAATGAAAAACGTGCGATTAAAATACAACAATATGCAGGAAGTGACGAATATTTTGTGATTGAATATCATGAAAAGCAAGATACATACCAAGGTTACTGTGCTGATCAAAGTGGAATTATTGTATACCGTGTGAATGAAGCACGTAAAGGTTATGGTAATGCTTATGAAGGAAATCACGGAGAAAATGATCATATATTTGTATTTCGACCAAATGAAACTGGCTTAGGAGATGGAAAAGGAAACTTAGAACAAGCAACTTTAAATAGTACACGTACTGTTTTAGGAAAAGCAATTGATAAAAATAATGATGCATTCGATAATAAGACGATTTATTATTCGGATGGAAGTAATTCTGGAATTGTTGTTGAGGTAACATCCCAAACAAATGAATCGGTTACCTTTAATGTAACATTTCCAAACTTACAAGGAGAAGGAACTAAGGAAAAACCTTACTTAATTTATGATGTAGATACCTTTTTTTACTTAATGAAAATGGAAACCAAAAACCAGTATTATCAATTCATGAATGATTTGGATTTTGCTAATATACAAGATTATCCTAAAATTGAGTTTAGAGGTAATTTGAATGGAAACAATAAA
This sequence comes from uncultured Clostridium sp., assembly GCA_948436025.1. Lineage (GTDB taxonomy): Bacteria > Bacillota > Clostridia > TANB77 > CAG-508 > RGIG8482. The sequence continues at coordinate 4,027 of CAOJHH010000051.1, forward strand.
ACATTAAAGAATATATCTGCTATAGGAACGGGCGTATTTAATACAGTAGGAGATTTTATAGTTCCTTCTATTATCGAGAATATAAACATCGAAAACATAAAGATAAAACCGGGAAAAGGAGAAGCTCTTGGCGGTTTTGCAAATGCAGTTGAAAATACGACACTAAGGAATATTCACTTAAAAACAGGTTCGGTTCAAAACATAAAAAGCCTGCAAGGAAATGATTTAGCCTCTACTGGTGGATTTGTAGGAAATGTTTATGATACAACGATTATTGATAATTGTTCGACTTCGCTTACAGTTTCTTCTGAAAAAAATGTAGGTGGTTTTATTGGAATGAATTCAAATGCTGTCATTAAGAATAGTTATGCCAATGGGACCCTTCAAGCAAATGCCAATGTGGGTGGTTTTATTGGATTACAATATGTAGATGGTCAACCATATAAAGTACCGCAAAATGTGTATTTTGACTATTCCAAAACAAAAATAGCAAATGCTGTGGGAGGAGTAGTATCTTTTATACCAGATTTAAAATTACCATCTAGGGAAGAATCGGAAAAAGGAATAGTTGGAATTTCTGTTCCAGAAGAAGTAAACATTGATAAAACAGGAGAAATTCCCTATACCATAACAACCAAGCCTAGTACTTCTCTTCCATTTTCAATTTATTCCAGTGATACGAGTGTGGTTCGATATGACAATAACAAACTACAAGGACTGAAAAATGGTAATGCTCTAATTTATGTGGATTTAAAGGTAGGGACACAAAATATGAGAATGCAAACAAAAGTGAAGGTAAGCAATATAACAAACATTACGAATTCGGTTTCAGAAACAGAGGCATTAAAGCATTTTGGATTAACGAAAAAAGATGGATATGTAGTAGGGTTTAAAGTGGGAAGTAGTGTATCTAGTGTAAAAAGCATTCTTTCAAGTTATCCGAATGTAAAACTTATTGGTTTTAAAGATTACACAGGAAAAGAGATTTCGGAAGGAACCATAGCAACCAATATGAAATTTGTACTTCAGTTTAATGAGCAAGAACACTATTATACGGTTGTAGTAAAAGGTGATGTAAATGGGGATGGATCCATTTATGCGACCGATTATGTCCGAATAAAAAATCACATCATGGGAAAAGCAACATTAACAGGAGCATACCTAAAAGCAGCAGATATTAATAACGACAATAATGTCTATGCGACGGATTACGTAAAAATTAAGAATTACATTATGGGAAAAGGTAGTATTAACCAAGAATTCTAAAGCAGAGAAATCGTAAAAAAGTTTAAAGAAAAGAGTAAAAAAGATGGAAAATAATGTACCAGTACAAAAAAACGAAGAATATATTGTTACCATAATTGATTATGGATGTGAAGGAGAAGGAATTGCTAAAATTAACAATTTTACCGTTTTTATTCCAGGAGCTATGAAAGAAGAGAAGGTAAAAATCGTAATCGTAAAGGTAAATACATCACATGCTTTCGGAAAAGTTCTTGAAATCATAACACCTTCAAAAGCAAGGCAAGACACAGATTGTACAACGTATCAGCGTTGTGGTGGTTGCAATTTGCGACATATGAAATACAAAGAAACCTTAGAATTAAAAAAGAATATGGTACAAAATTTGGTAGATAAATCACTAAAAACCAAACTTATTGTAAAAGATACCATCGGGATGGAAAAACCATATCATTATCGTAACAAAGCACAATACCCAGTAGGGTACAACAAAAGCGGAGAAATGGTAACAGGAGTATATGCAAAAAGAAGCCATGAAATTATTGAAATAAACGCATGTGGTATTCAAATGCCAATATCGGAGCAAATTGCAAAATTCATTTTGCAATGGATAAAAGAAAACGGAATTTCTGCTTATAACGAAAAAACAGGAAATGGACAACTCCGTCATATTATTGTAAAAATAGGACTTCATACAGGTGAAGTAATGTGCATTCTTGTTACAAACGAGAAAGACTTGCCAAACGAAACCAAATTAGTAGAAGCCTTAAAACAGAAATTTCCCGAAATTAAAACAATTGTGAAAAACATTAATAACAAAAACACAAATGTCATTTTAGGAAACAAAAACTATATTCTATATGGCAATGGGTACATACAAGACAAGCTAGGAGAGTTTGTTTTTACCATTTCTCCACTATCATTTTATCAAATTAATCCAGTTCAAACAGAAATCTTATATAATTTAGCAATCCAAAAAGCAAACTTGCAAAAAGAAGACATTGTGTTAGATTTATACTGTGGAATAGGAACCATAGGAATTTTTGCTTCTCCCCATGTAAAACAAGTATACGGAATTGAAGTAGTAGAGCAAGCCATTGGGGACGCAAAAGAAAACGCCAAAATAAACAAAATCCAAAACATACAATTCTATTGTGGCGATGTAGAAAAAATGTTAGAAAAAGTAATACAAAAAGAAAAAATGGCACCAAATGTTGTTTTCGTAGACCCACCAAGAAAAGGGCTAGATGAGGTAACCATTCGAAATATCCGAAAACGAAAACCAGAGAGGCTAATATATATTAGTTGTAATCCCGCCACTCTAATGCGAGATTTGAAGCAATTAGAAGAAGAATACGATATACGAGAACTGCAACCAGTAGATATGTTTCCGTTTACATCACATGTGGAGTGTTGCTCGGTGCTATATCTAAAAGATTCGATACAATAGTTGAGTTTAGTGCTTTTGAAGATTTTATTAGTTTTGATAGAAAAGGTAAAAATAAGGTTAAAAGAATAGAATAATATAATTGCTAATAAAGTAATTAGTGAACAAACAGGAGATGAATTATTAGAATGGGGCCTGAAATTATTTTATTTTGATGGTAGAAAATGTGTCCAAGCTGTAAATTTTGCAAGTAAGTTAGCCATATTTTTATTTGATATAAAAAATGAAGAAATTGGTGATATTGCAAATGGAATCGCTATGTATTTGAATGAAATCTATAGTAAAGATTTGAAGACGAAAAGTATTTTAAAAAAATTTTATGATGAATATCCAGTATGTGCTTTTTCTAGATTAGTAAATAAAAGCATAATATCATCACTTAATCATAATCAAACAGTATATGCAGATGATGGAAATAGTTTTTATGAGTATATAGACAAAAATATATTGAAGTCACTACAAATAAATAAAGACTTTAACTGGAAATATCTGTCTTCAAAAGTTATAAATGGTAAAAAGGAATATATATATCCTGCTGAATATTTTAGAGAGCTCCTTTTAGAAAAATATAAACAATGATTTAAGTAAAGCCACGCAAAAATATTGACAAATGCGTGGTTTTACTTTAAAATAATGTTAGGTGGTAAATATGGTATATAATTATAAGGAAATAATAGAAATTTATGGAAATGATTATAATTTGAAAAAAGCATTAAGTAAAAATGAGATTTTTAAACTAGATAAGGGAATATATTCAAATAAGAAAATAGTTAGTCCATTAGTAATATATTCAAAGAAATATCCCAATAGTGTTATTACAATGGATAGTGCATATTACTATTATAATTTAACAGATGTAATACCAAGTAAAGTATATTTAGCGACAGATAGAAATACTGATAAAATACATAATGAAAAAATTGTTCAGACATTTATGTCAAAAGATATATTGTATCAAGGAAGAGTAAATTTGAAAACAAATGATGGAGTAATAAATATTTATGATAGAGAAAGATTGCTAATTGAATTAATAAGAAAAAAGAAGCAAATTCCTTTTGACTATTATAAAGAAAT
>CAOJHH010000052.1 GCA_948436025.1 uncultured Clostridium sp.
ATAGAAGAAGGATACCATAATGGAAGTGGAAAGGTAACGGCAAAAGACCTAGCAAGCCAAACACAGGCAACAGCAGTTGCAAGTGATATTGTTGAAGGAAAAACCGCTTGGATTAATGGGAACAAGACGATAGGAACTTTAAAAGAAGGAGGGACGTTTGATAGACCAAGCAAGGTAACAGTTGAGAAAATGGATATTACATCCTATACTCCTTTACTAGTACCAACATATGGAGCCAAAAGTATTAAAATTTCATGTAATCCTGCAAATGATTACATATTTCTAATTGGATATAGTAGTGATTTAGGAAAATACTTTTGTCCGGGACAATCTGGAATTAATAATGGGGTAGTAAGAACAGAATTGTCATATAATGCAAATGGAAACATAATTGATGTCTCAAATTGTACTTATTTTTCTATACATTATTATGTTTCATCAAGCGCAACCACCATTCAAAATGTAACCTTAGAGTGGTTTTATGAATAATAAATTATGTATATTTATACATTTAAAGATCCTTTGATTTTCTTGTATTAAAAGAAAAATGTCGATATAATGAAAGAAAAACAAAGGAGAGATACAGATGAAAAAGAAAGAAACAAAGGCAGGTTTCATACCTGATCAGAGGCGGAATTACGCTTGTATCATTGGTAATAACTATTATCATCTTACTAATTTTAGCAGGAATATCGATTAGTATGTTAATAGGAGACAGTGGAATTATAAAAAAGGCACAAGAAGCAGGAAAAAACTATCAAAATGCAGCCGAATATGAAGACGAGATGTTAAATCATTTACTTGGAGAAATAGAAAATGGAAGTAATGAGAATGATGGTCCAAGTGGTGGCTCAGGCAATGGAACTGGCGATGGAGAAGATTCAAGTGGAGAAAATGCTGGTGATGCAATCGAAAGCGATATATTAATAGGAAAAACAGCTTATAGCGGAGGAAATTTGCTAACAGGAACTATGCCAAATAGAGGAGCGGTAAATGAGACAATAACAGCAGGTCAAAGTTATACTATACCAGAGGGATATCACAATGGAAATGGAACAGTAACAGCAAATGGTGGTGGAGCTAAAATGATTTATATAGGAGATTATACTTCGAATAAGAGACAAAGCATTAATATAACAACAAAATATGCAGATTATCAATCATTAACAAATCAAAATTTCATTTTAAAAGTAGTTGATGTACGAGTTGCTGCCTATTGGGATTTTCAAAAAGATGAATATATTGATTCTCCTTCAGGAGGAAATCTTGCAGTTTCATATAATCCATCATCAGGTGTGGTTTCCATAAATCCACATTGGCGAGATGTACGTTGGGATGATGGTGGTAGTAGAGCCCGTTATAGTTTCATAGCATATCAATTATATATTATTTAGTAAAATGATTAATTATCTATAAATCCCAAGAATGTAAATTTTACCTTCTTGAGATTTATAGATTTTTTTAATTCTTAGCAGTTGTAATCTTCACATTTTGTAACCATTCAATGAGTTTAAATTTAAAATGAATCCCCGAATCTTCTTGGTTTGAAATGAGTGCAAATTCTTCTTCGGATAAATCTTGTTTCATCGTTTCCTTCGATTCTTCTGGAACAATTCCAGAGCTTACATCCACAAAGCATAGGGGAGGAAACATCACACACCACCAATTTTGCCCCTCAGACTTACCAATTTTAATGCGAAGAGCATCGTAGTAACCACTCGGTAAGGAAATATCGCCATACGTTTTTGTTGGAAAAGAAAAATTTCCAATTTGCACTTCTACAGGATAATCATATCCGTTTTCTAAAATAACAGCTCTTGCAATCTGTTTAAAATCGTCTAAATGAGAAGTTGCAATTTGTATGGCTTCATCTTTACTTTTGGCATTTGCTCCAATTTGATTCATGTACGAAAGCACACGGTCACGTACTTTTAATTTTAACTCTTGGTCTTCCTTTTCATCACTATTGGCAATCACATGTAAACGTAGTACACTTTCCGAAATATCTTTTGATACTGCATTTACATAAGAAAAAGCATTTACGACAATATATAAAAATAGTAAAAACAATAATAAAATTGTCGATTTGATTTTTGGAGATACCTCCATTTTTTTCATCCATTTCATCATATGTCCTCCTTTATACAAACATAACGTAATTTGTAAAAAATTCTCTTTAAAAAAAGTATTAACCAAAATGAAAAAAATATACATAAACATGAAAAAAATTAAACCCAATGTCGGAAAATGGAAGAATTTTTTTTGTATTTATTCTGAAATATAATTGACATATTTTTGTAATAATGGTAAAATTTACCAGTAAGCAAAAAAGAGAAAAAGGTAGGGAAAACGAATGAAAAACAAAGAAACTCAAATTCAAAAAGTATGCGGATTCTACGTAAATGACTGGCACTTTACTACAATGATACTACCATATATAAGAAAAGAAATCGAAAGTAATAAAAAAGTAATTACATTTTTTCAAAATAACATCAAATCTAATATAGAAGAAATTTTATCAAAAATGAATCTAAACAAAACGTTTGAAGAAAGGATTTTAGAAATTAATTGGAACCAAATCGAACAAGAACAAATTGAACAAACATTAGAGTTAGCAAAAGAAAACACACAAACGATTGATATAGTGGAAAATCTAGATATCGAAAAAGAGAATATGCAGATGACGAATATATTAAAAAAAGAGAATAAATTAATTAAAGAAAGAAACATACAAACGATTGATATACTAGTAAAAGGAGATAATGGATTTATAGAAACAATGAATGAAAAAATAGAAACGACAATGAAAGAATTAGAGGGAAGAACAAAAATAACAATCATTAATTTTTATGACCTTTCAAAAAATAACGAAATAAGCCAAATTACAAAACAACACGAATACGTAATTAACACCGCTGGAATGCAAAAAATTGCGAAAGAAACAAAACAGGAAAAAGAAGCGTAAAAACTTTAACACACGACTTAAAAATCCTTTATATATGTCTTGACGAAACCTATAATATGGTATAAGATAAAGACAATTGAATAATATATAAAAAGGAAGTAAGTCGATATGGATAAAAAATATGATAAAGCAAAAGAAAAATTGAAACAATATAAGCAAGAACACTTACTCATTTGGTATGACAAACTAATCGAACAAAAAAGAGAAGAGCTATTAAATCAAATTTTAAAAATTGATTTTGAACAAATAGAAGAGTTGTATAAACAAACCCAAAGAAAACAGGATTTTAAAGATTGTACGATTGAACCAATCTCGTATATGGATAAAGAAAAACTATCCAAAGAAGAAAGAACTGCCTATGAAGAAGACGGAATTAGAGCCATTAAAGAAGGAAAATATGCAGTGGTAACCATGGCAGGAGGGCAAGGTACAAGACTTCGGACATAATGGACCAAAGGGAACTTTTGAACTAGAAGTAGGCCAGAAAGCACCAATTCCACTATTTACCCTTTTGGCACAAACCATATTAAAAGCAAGAAAAAAATATGATGCTATCATTCCTTGGTACATTATGACCAGCAAAGAAAACAACTATAAAACCACAAACTTTTTTGAAAGACACGACTATTTTGGTATGGGAAAAGAAAATGTCACGTTCTTTATTCAAAACGAACTACCAATGGTTGATGTAAAAGGGAAGATTCTAGTTGATGAAAAAGGACTTGTAAAATTAGCAGCCGATGGACATGGTGGAATTTTTGAAGCCATGCGAAACGATGGGGTCATTTTAGATATGAAAAAAAGAGGAATTGAATGGGTATTTATTGCAGGTGTTGATAATGTGCTTGCAAAAATGGTAGACCCTGTTTTGACAGGAATTGCCATGAAAAACAAATGCCTAGCAGCAGGTAAGTCCGTTGTAAAAAGCAATCCAAAAGAACGTGTCGGTGTATTTTGTAAAAAAGATAACAGACCAAGTGTTATTGAATATACAGAAATAACCGATGAGATGGCAGAAGCGACCGATGAAGCGGGAGAATTGTTATATGGTGAATCACATATTTTATGCAATTTATTCCATATAAAAGCAATTCATGAAATTGCAAAAAACAAATTACCATATCATAGTGCCTTCAAAAAAGCAAAATACATTGATAAAAATGGTGTTATCGTTGTACCAGAAGTGCCAAACGCCTATAAATTCGAATCTTTTCTTTTTGATGCCTTTGAAAAACTAGACAATATGGCCATTATGAGAGTAAAACGAGAAGAAGAATTTGCACCAGTAAAAAATGCAGAAGGTGTAGACAGCCCAGAAACTGCATCGAAATTATATATGGACTATATGAAAAATCATAAATAGCAAAGGAGGAAACAAACAATGGATTACAAGGAAATTTACGAGGATTGGTGTCATAACCCATTATTTGATGAAGAAACCAAAAAGGAACTAGCAAGCATTAAAGACGATGAAGAGGAAATCAAAGACCGTTTTTACAAAAATTTAGAATTTGGAACAGGAGGATTACGTGGTGTTATTGGGAATGGAACAAACCGTATGAACCAATATACTGTAAGCAAGGCAACACAAGGACTTGCTAATTACATTATTGAACAAGGAAAACAGCAAAAGGGAGTTGCCATTAGTTACGATTCTAGAAACATGTCTAAAGAATTTAGTGAGAAAACAGCACTAACCCTAAATGCAAATGGAATTAAAACATATGTATTTGAGAGCTTAAGACCAGTACCAGAATTATCATTTGCGGTTCGCAAATTAGGATGTACAGCAGGAATTATGATTACAGCAAGCCACAATCCACCAAAATACAATGGTTATAAAGTATATTGGGATGATGGTGCACAAATAGTAGCCCCAGTAGATAAAGAAATCATTGGAAAAGTAAACAAAATTACGGACTTTGGAATGGTAAAATCCATGAAAATGGAAGAGGCAGTAAAACAAGGGTTATACCATGAAATGGGAAAAGAAATCGATGACGCTTATATGGAAGAATTAAAAAAGCAATGCTTATATCCAGATATCATTAAAGAAGTGGAAAAAGACATTAAGATTGTTTACACCCCATTACATGGAACTGGAAATATCCCTGTTACTAGAATATTAAACGAATTAGGATTTACCAATGTGTATGTAGTGCCAGAACAAGAAAAGCCAGATGGAAACTTTCCAACTGTAGATTATCCGAACCCAGAAGATGCAAAAGCCTTTACCTTAGCGTTAGCTTTAGCAAAAAAAGTAGATGCCGATGTAGTATTAGCTACCGATCCAGATGCGGACAGGCTTGGGGTATATGCCAAAGATTCTAACACGGGAGAATATATGCCATTTACTGGAAATATGTCTGGCATGTTAATTGCTGAATATCTATTAAGTGGAAGAAAAGAAAGAGGAATTCTTCCTCAAAATGGGGCATTTATTAAGACAATTGTATCTACTAATATGGCAGACGCTATCGCCAAAGAATATGACATGAAATTAATGGAAGTACTAACCGGTTTTAAATTTATTGGAGAAAAAATAAGAGAATTTGAGAAAACAAAAGAATACACCTATCAATTTGGTTTTGAAGAAAGCTATGGTTGTTTAGTAGGAACTCATGCAAGAGATAAAGATGGAATTGCTGCTGTGATGGTACTTTGTGAAGCCACTGCCTTTTATAAAAAGCAAGGCTTAACTCTATGGGATCAAATGATTCGCCTATATGAAAAATATGGATATTACAAAGAAGGAATTAGTACCATTACCATGGAAGGGGCAAAAGGAGCTACTCAAATACAAGAAATGATGGAGCATTTAAGACAAAACCCACCACAAGCTTTTGGAAATTATCGTGTATTAGAAATAAGAGATTATCAATTAAGAAGAGCAAAAAATGTACAAACTGGTGAAATCTCTGAAATAACACTACCAACTTCAAATGTATTATATTATGAACTTGAAAATAATAGTTGGTGTTGTGCAAGACCATCTGGAACCGAGCCAAAAATCAAATTCTATATGGGAATAAAAGAGGACTCCATGGAACAAGCCAATCATCAGTTAGAAGAATTAAAACAAGCTGTATTAGAAGTAGTAAATAAGAAATAAGAAAATAAGAAAACCGCCATTACGAATAACGGCGGTTTTCTAACCCTCTTTAATACTTTTCCAAATTCCAACCTTTTATATGACTTCTCATAATAGCACCATATAAATTAGCACGAACATGGGGAATATCTACTTGTAAGTCTTTTATCATTTGTTTCATATCTTCTCTTTTAGAAACCCCATCCATTGGACAGTTTTTAGGCATGATAGCAATGGCTTGCTTTTTAATAAATCTTCGAATTTCCTTTTCGGGTGTATAAATAAGAGGACGAATAAGAGTCATTTTAGAGCGGTCCATATAGCTAATCGGAGCAAACGTAGAAATACTTCCTGTGTAAAATAAATTTAGTAAAAAGGTTTCTAAAACATCATCTTCATTATGTCCAAGAGCAATTTTGTTACAACCTTCACGAAGAGCGGTTGTGTTTAAGATACCACGACGAAGGTTAGCACATAAAGAACAAGGATTTTTTTCTTTTCGTATATCAAAAACAATTTCCTTAATGTGGCTTTCTTCGATAAAAAGAGGAACATCTAGGTTAGCACAAATTTTTTCCAAAATAGAAGAGTCAAAAAACTCAAAACCAGGATTTACACTAATGGCAATTAAATCAAAATTTTTAGGATAAAAACGTTGTAATGCCTTTAGTGAAGAAAGCAAAGTAATGGAGTCTTTTCCGCCAGACAATCCAACTGCAATTTTATCTCCTTCTTCAATCATATGAAAATCTTCAATTGCTTTTCGCAAATAACTTAATATTTTTTGCATGTTCACTCTCCTTACTAAATAAAATCATGATACCAACAAAATCAATCTGCTTTTAACATATTTAAATCTTCCTCATTAATCTCAGCAAGCCCTTCAACAGCTACAAGATTATCATTTAATAATTCCGAAATTTCACTTTTATTTAAAACTTTATCATAGTGATAAATGCCATTTACCCAATCACGCCTAGCACTATAAATTTGGTCTAAATTGTTTGCACCTCGAACATCACAATGATAAAGATTATTTTCATATACTTTTGGTTCTCGCATAAAACCCCTCTTTCATTTTTGATAATCATACAATAAAGATGGGAAAAAAGCAAGAAGTTAGACACAAATTGTCTAAAACAAAATAGATAAAAAAGCAAACTCATAACTAAAAAAGAAATGAGTTTGCATATATAATTAATTACAAGCGTAATGAAAGTCAAATTATCAGTTAATCTTTAAAAATATTTAAACGATCTTCAATAAAATCAAGCACAGGGACTACTTTTTTATTATCTGCTTGAAGATAAAAGAAAGTAGAACCTTCTGAAGTTTTGCATACGTTAATATGAATATTTCCGACAATTTTACCTTTAATAGGCATAAAAAAACACCCCTTTCTTCTTATGTATTTTATGAACGCACGTACGTAACATATGATACCATAAAATGTGTCGAACATTGTAGGAAAGGAAGAAAATGGAAGTTGAGATAGGAAAAGAGAAATATTTGTGAAGGGACTTGATTAATATGGGTAAATATTATAAAATAGTTAATGTAAATATAAAAAAGAACATAGAGGAAAACGTGCCTATAGCTTAGCAGGATAGAGCAGTCGCCTCCTAAGCAAGAAACACAAAAGCTTATATCTATTGAT
>CAOJHH010000053.1 GCA_948436025.1 uncultured Clostridium sp.
TTTATATAGAAATATATAGACGAGAGGAGGAAAGTCGAGCTTGTCTACTCGACTGGTATGTATGAAGAAAAAGGTAGAAATTGTAGTAATTGTTTTGGTAGTTATAGCAGTTGCTATTGTAGGATTTTTGTTAGTTGATGTTTTATTAAGGAAATATTCCGCGAAAGTTTCTAAGAGTAATTTGGAGGAGCAATATAGCGAAAATGATACTGTTGTTATAACTCCACAACCTCTAACAGAAGAGGAAATGAAAAAAATAGAAGAAGGGGAAAAAAAGAGAGAGGCAGATAGACAGGCTTCAAAGGAAGAATGGGAGCAGATGAGGTTTGATAAGGTATCTGTGAGCATAAAAGAAGGAAGTGTTACTAAAAATGGTGCTACATTGATGATAACGAATAACAATGAGCTTTCTTGTGGTCATGGAGATAATTTTAGAATACAAAGAAAGATTTTGGGACTATGGATACCAGTTATTCCAATTGTAATGTCATGGAGTATAGGCGAGGGTGGAATAATACTTTCAAAAACAAGTGTTACACCGATAAGAGATTGGACTCAAATTTATGGGGCTTTACAAAATGGAAAATACCGATTAGGAGAAGAAATCTATATAAACGGAGAAAAACAGTATATTTATGCAGAATTCTCTATTTAGATAGAAAAAGAAAAAAAGAAATAATCGAAAATGCTCGATTATTTCTTTTTTTCTACCCTAGGTTTTGACACATTTTTTATAAGAAACGTTGTACAATTAGGAAACAGACATTAGCAAGAAGGAGGAGAGTGGCTTGACAATATATTTAGATATTATTTTACTAGAGAATTTGTGCATGAACTATATTATATTGTTTGCTACAGGACTAATTATAAGATGTAACATAAAAGCAATCCGAATTTTTTTAGCAAGTCTAATAGGAGGAATTTATTCGGTTTTGACATTTGCTTCGGTACCTACCATATATTCCAATTTCATTATGAAAATACTCTTATCGGTTATGATGGTATATATTGCCTTTCGCTCTTCCAATGTCAAACAATTGATAAAACAACTACTTTTATTTTATTTGGTATCGTTTGCCTTTGGGGGATGTGCATTTGCGCTTCTTTACTTTATTAAACCACAAGATATTTTAATAAGAAATGGGGTATTAACAGGAACCTATCCAATAAAAATAGCTCTTCTTGGTGGAGTAGTAGGGTTTGTAATTGTAACCATTGCATTTAAAGTGGTAAAAGGAAGGCTTTCTAAAAAGGATATGTTTTGTAACCTAACTCTTCACATCAGGGATAAAACCAAAACCATAAAAGCCTTTATTGATACGGGAAATCTATTAAAAGACCCAATTAGTGGAATGCCAGTGATTGTAGTAGAAGCACTAGAATTAGAAGAGTTGTTGCCAAGTGAACTACTTCTTCATCTTAACGAAATTTTAGAAGGCAAAAAAAGTGAAATTTTATCCAATATGCCAACCGAATATAAACTAAAATTTCGTATGATTCCATTTTCTTCACTAGGCAAACAAAATGGATTGTTACTTGGTTTTCTAACCGATAAGGTAGAAATTGAAACAGAGGAAAGAACCGAAACCATCAAGGAGGCAATAATAGGAATATATGAAAAGAATTTAACCAAAAACGGAGCCTATACGGGGCTTGTTGGAATTGATATGATAGAAAGGTGTGGAAATTATGAACATTTTGCAAGTTTTAAAGGAGCGAATTAATACCATATATGTAAAATATATGGACAGAAATAGTGAACAAATTGAGGAAACTCCTATTTTTTATATAGGGGGAAGCCAAACTTTGCCACCACCATTAGAAAAAGAAGAAGAGGAAGAAATATTAGCAAAACTTGCTTCTGGTGATGAATCGGTAAGAAAGACGTTAGTAGAAAGAAACTTAAGGCTTGTTGTGTATATTGCCAAGAAGTTTGAAAACACAGGAATTGGAATTGAAGATTTGATTTCGATTGGAACCATTGGTCTGATGAAAGCCATCAATACCTTTAATACCGATAAAAACATCAAACTTGCTACCTATGCTTCTCGCTGTATCGAAAACGAAATACTCATGTATTTAAGAAGAAGCAATAAATTAAAAGGAGAAATCTCCATAGATGAGCCACTAAACCAAGATGGAGACGGAAACGAACTACTACTTTCTGATATTTTAGGAACTGACCGGAGATGTTACCTCAAGAGCCATAGAAGATGAAGTGGATAAGAAATTGCTACGAGCCTCTATGCAAAAATTAAATAACCGAGAAAAAAATATTATGGAACTACGATTTGGTTTTATTAGTGGAAACGAAAAAACACAAAAAGAAGTAGCCGACATGCTAGGCATTTCGCAGAGTTATATTTCAAGATTAGAGAAAAAAATAATTAATAAAATGAAAAAAGATATTATGAGTAAGACAGGGTAGAATGCCTGTAGGGGTTGCACAATGTGCAACCCCTACAGGCATTTTACTTATACAATTTCTTAATCCTACCAATAGCATCTTTTTCTAGCCTAGATACTTGGGCTTGGCTGATGCCAATTTCTTTTGCTACTTCCATTTGGGTTCGACCGTCAAAAAAGCGTTTGGTGATAATCATTTTTTCACGTTCATTTAATCGTTTCATGGCTTGTTCTATGGTAAGAGAATCTGCCCAGTGTTCATCACTTTCTTTGTGGTCGCTTACTTGGTCCATAATGTATAGACTTTCACTACCGTCATTATACACCGGTTCTTGTAAAGACAAAGGGTCTTGGATGGCTTCAAAACTAAATACAATTTCCTCACGAGGAACGCCCACTTCTTTTGCAATTTGGTCGACAGTGGGTTCTTTATTTAATTCTTTTGTTAGTTTTTCTTTTGCTTGAAGTGCCTTATATGCTAAATCGCGAACCGAGCGACTTACCCTTATGGGGTTATTGTCACGAAGGTATCTTCTAATTTCTCCAATAATCATAGGAACCGCATAGGTAGAAAACTGAACATTTAGGGATAAATCAAAATTATCAATGGATTTAATTAATCCTACACAACCAACTTGAAATAAATCATCCATATTTTCACATCTGCCACTAAAACGTTGCAATACGCTTAATACCAATCTTAAATTTCCATGAATAAATCGTTCTCTTGCTTCTAGATCTCCTTCTTTTATTTTAAGAAATAATGCGTTTTTTTCTTCATTAGAAAGAACGGGAAGTTTGGAAGTATCTACATTACTAATTTCTACTTTTCGAATCAATGAAAAAGCCTCCTTCATACGAATATACTTGTAACAAAAGTATTACCGAAAAAAGAAAGAGATATTCATAAAAAAAACGACGACATCCGACATAAAAATGATATAATGGAAAAAGAAGAAAAAGATTAGATTTTAAAATATGGTAAATACTTTATATACAATCAATGTTGAAATCATGAGGAACGAATAAGAAAAGGTTAAAAGAGAATTAGGAGGAAATGGGTATGGATTTATTATGGGAAATGGTATTGTTTGTTTTGTATTCTTTAATGATTGTAGCAATTTCAAAATACATATTAGTACCAGTGTTAAGAAGACTAGCAGAAAGTATTAATCTAAAAGCAAAAACAGTAGGAAATTTAGCAGGAATTGCTACTTCTGTACCAGAATTATTGAGTGTTAGTTTTGCATCAGTTGCGGGCTTGATTGGGACAAGTATTTATAATATTGTAAGCTCTAATGTAATTAATTTTATACAATATGTAGTTAGTGTAAAAATAAATAAAAATGGGAAAGTGCTAAGAAATAGAGCTTTAACCATTGATTTGGTGTTAGTGGTTTTTACAATTCTTATTCCGATTGGATTAATTGCCACAAATATGGAGGTAAATGGATTTGTTTCATTTTTATTAATTGCATTGTTTTTCCTTTTTTACTATATTAATCATAACACACATAAACTTTATTTAGAAAATGAAGTAAATAGCGAAATCGCAGAAATTGAAGAAGAGGCAAAATGGATTAGAGGAAAAAAGAAATTAATAGTAAGGTATTCGATTTATCTAGTATTAACAGGAATATTTTTATTTATGGTTGGAAATGCCTTAAGTAATACATTAGAAAATTTATGTGTACGTTTCAATGTTCCACAAGTGTTGGTGGGAATCGCTTTAGGGTTTATTACGAGTATTCCAGAACTAATTACTTTTTTTGAAGCTCAAAAACATCATAAAAAAGAAAGTAAGGAACGTTTGGGAGTAATTGAAGCAACCAATAACTTACTAACCTCAAATACCTTAAATTTGTTTATCATTCAAAGTATTGGAATTCTTTTATACCAAATATTTCATTAAAAGAATATTTTGGAAAAAAGTGCATATAATAACGATAATTATAAAGGAAAAAGGGAAATGTTTTAAAGAGTAAAGTACCTTGGAGAAGTGGAAAAAGAAGGGAATGGGTTATATATGCATGAAGAATTTGTAAAAGAAAAGAAATTAATCGAAAAAACCGAAGAGGAATTGGATGTCGAATTAATTAAATGTATTATAAAAACAAAACAAGATTTAAGAGATTCCAATAAAAACTACGAATTTGCAGAAGGAGATTTGATTGATTACTATCTATATCAAATAAAAGCCAATCAATCGAAACTAAATTATTTACTAAAAAAGGCAAAGAAAAACGGTGTGATGATTGATATGATAAAAGAAATTGAAATCCGAAAAAAGCAATATAATGAGGAAATTGAGGCAGGATAAAAAAGAATTTGAAGCTAGTGAAAGACTTTAAGAAAAGTAAAAATAAAACAAGAATATTTGTACATGCAGTATCATAATATGGTAAAAAGGATGAGGTGATTTTCATTGGAAACCAATACCATTATTATATACATTGCATGTATTTGCTTTTTATTTCTGTTTGGTAGAATTTTTATTTTGCCTGTAAAAAGTATTTTAAAACTAATCTTAAATTCCTGTATAGGTGCACTTATGCTTTATTTAATTAACTTAGTAGGAGGCTTCTTTGAATTTCATATAGGAATTAATTATATTACCGCAATTTTCACTGGCATATTAGGAGTCCCCCGGGGTAATCTTGTTGATAATACTGAAATTAGTTTTACACCTCTAAGAAATGACTAGTATAAAAAGATTACTGAATTAGTTACGAAGAAATACGCAAATAGATTAAGCTCTTGACGAAGGAGGATTGTCAATGGTATAATAAAAAACATGTAGGAACTACATGTTTTTTAGATAGTGAGGAACTTAAGTATGAGAGAATATTTTAAAAAAATAGAAAATATACCACAAGACGAATTTTTTGAAAAGATGAAACAGTGTTTAATGCAAGAAGAAAAAAGATTAATTGTAACAGCAAATCCAGAAACCTTAATGTTTGCTGAGAAAGATAGTGAATTTCGTGAGATTTTATTAAATCCTCATACGACAATTGTAGCAGATGGAATAGGGGTTATTAAGGGAGCAAGGCTTCTTAAAATGAATTTAGAACATCGAGTATTAGGGGTAGATTTAGCAACAAAACTGTTATCCTATTGTAATGAGCTTGGTAAAAGCATATACTTATTAGGAGCAAAACCAGAAGTAATTGAAAAGATGAAAGAAACTATTTCAAGAGATTATCCCAATGCAAAATTAGTAGGTGCAGTGGATGGCTATGTAGAAGATAAAGACGATGTATTTGTAGATATGTTAGAAAAGAAACCAGATGTGATTTTGGTTGCGTTAGGAATTCCAAGGCAAGAAAAATTAATTAGTAAACACTATGAGAAATTTGATAAAGGCATTTTTGTTGGAGTAGGTGGAAGTTTTGATGTCATTAGTGGGGATAAGAAAAGAGCACCAAGCTTTTTTGTAAAATTAAATTTAGAATGGCTATACCGCATTACTAAAGAACCAAACAGGTTAAAACGATTTTTTAATAGTAACATACGATATATTTTTAAAATCATGAAAGAAAGAGGAAAAAAATGATAAAAGTAATGGTAATCTTTGGGACAAGACCAGAAGCAATTAAATTAGCACCAGTTATAAAAGAATTAGAAAAAAGAGAAGAAACCACACCAATTGTATGTGTAACAGGGCAACATAGGCAAATGCTAGACCAAGTACTAAAAGCATTTGATATTGTACCAGACTTTGACTTAAATATCATGCATGAAAAACAAACCTTAACCGATATAACAACACGTGTGTTAAAAGGAATGGAAGAAGTCTTAATAAAAGCAAAGCCAGATATTATTTTAGTACATGGTGATACCACAACAACCTTTGCAGCAGCACTTGCAGCATATTATAGGCAAATTCCTATTGGACATGTAGAAGCAGGGCTTCGAACTTACCGTAAATATGCACCATATCCAGAGGAAATGAGTAGACAAATGGTAAGTAACTTAGCAGACTTAAATTTTGCTCCAACCAAGGAAACAAAGGAAAATTTATTAAAAGAAAACAAAAAAGATGAGAGCATTATTGTAACAGGAAACACAGCAATTGATGCACTAAAAACGACCATACAAGAGAATTACCAAAATGATA
This sequence comes from uncultured Clostridium sp., assembly GCA_948436025.1. Classification (GTDB taxonomy): domain Bacteria; phylum Bacillota; class Clostridia; order TANB77; family CAG-508; genus RGIG8482. Next base: position 6,527 of record CAOJHH010000053.1, read on the forward strand.
TTTTAGAGGAATTAAAAGATTATAAAATTATTCTATTAACGGCACATAGAAGAGAAAATTTAGGAAAGCCATTAGAAAATATATTTAATGCAGTAAAAAGAACCATAGAAGAACACAAAGAAGTGGTCGTGATTTACCCAATGCACAAAAACCCAGAAATTCGAAAAACAGTAGAAAAATTATTTGATAAGCAAGAGAGAATTAAGTTAATTGAACCATTGGATGTATTTGATTTTCACAATTTTATTAACCGTTCGTATTTGGTATTAACCGATAGTGGGGGAATTCAAGAAGAGGCACCTTCGATGGGAAAACCAGTACTTGTTCTTAGAAATACCACAGAAAGACCAGAAGGAGTAACTGCTGGAACTTTAAAATTAGTAGGAACAAACGAAGAAAAAATTTACCAAGCCACAAAGGAATTACTAGAAAATAAAGAAGAATACGAAAAAATGAGTAAAGCGCCAAACCCATATGGAGATGGTTTGGCAAGCAAAAGAATTGTAGATGAAATTGTAAAACAAAAATGGGAGAGGTTTGGAGAGATTTAAAGTACAATGAATAAATGGTTAAGTTAATAATATTGGTTGAAGTTTGATCATGTAGGAAAAGTCCGGTAACAAAATGTAGAATTTGTTATCGGACTTTTGGTATTACTTTTATTCCACCGTTACGGATTTGGCAAGGTTTCTTGGTTTGTCTACATCTAATCCTTTTTCTTTTGAAATATAGTAAGAAAATAGTTGTAGAGGTATAATCGAAAGGATTGGCGAGATGAATGGGTTAGTGTTTGGTATGGTAATTACTTCATTGTAGTTTGCTTGGTTTAGTTCTTGGTTGGTTACAATGAAGGTTTTTGCTCCACGGGTAATGACTTCTTGTAAATTGCTAACCGATTTTTCTACTAAAGTAGGGTCTGTTAGAATACCAACAACGGTAACTCCATTTTCAATTAATGCGATTGGCCCATGTTTTAATTCTCCAGCAGCATAGGC
>CAOJHH010000054.1 GCA_948436025.1 uncultured Clostridium sp.
ACCTCCTTTAACAAGGGAGGTGGCAGTCCGAAGGACTGACGGAGGGTTCTTAATACTTCTTTGAAGAACCCCCAGTCAGCTTACGCTGACAGCCCCCTTGTTAAAGGGGCTTTTTTGTATGTCTATGAAGCCTTTCTCTCTATTCTTCTTTGTCCTTCTCTTCTAAATCCTTCATTGTTAAATTAATTCTACCTTGGTCGTCAATTTCGTATACTTTTACGTTTACGACATCGCCTACTTTTAAAACATCTTCTACTTTTTCAATTCTTTTATGTGATATTTTTGAAATGTGTACTAATCCTTCTTTTGCTCCTCCTAGTTCAATGAAAGCTCCAAATGGCATGATTTTACTTACGGTTCCTTCATAGATAGCACCTACTTCTAAGTCTTTTCCAATGTCTTCTACCATTTTTAGTGCTTTTTGTCCGTTTGAAACATCATTTGAGTAAATAAATACTCTTCCGTCTTCTTCAATGTCAATTTTTACCCCTGTTTCGGCAATAATTTTGTTAATCATTTTTCCACCTGGCCCAATAACATCTTTTATTTTATCAACATTGATTACTGTTTTAATAATATTTGGTGCGTATTTTGATATTTCTGTTCTAGGCTCAGCAATTTGTTTTAACATAACTTCTTCTAAAATATATTGACGAGCATTTCTTGTTCTTTCAAATGCTTCTTTGATAATATCATAGGTTAATCCATCAATTTTAATATCTACTTGAATTGCGGTAATTCCTTTTTCGGTTCCACCTACTTTAAAGTCCATATCTCCAAAGAAATCTTCTAATCCTTGGATATCGGTTAGCATAATGTAATGGTTTGGGTCATTTTCGTCTGTAACAAGTCCTGTTGAAATACCAGCTACTGGTCTTTTTATTGGCACACCTGCATCCATTAAAGCAAGGGTACTTCCACAAATACTTGCTTGTGAAGTAGAACCATTTGAACTTAGTACTTCTGATACAACACGGATAGCATATGGGAATTCATCTTCAGATGGAATGACCGGAACAAGTGCTTTTTCTGCTAAAGCTCCATGTCCAATTTCACGTCTTCCTGGTCCTCTAGAAGGTCGTGCTTCTCCTACACTATAAGATGGGAAATTGTATTGGTGCATATAACGTTTTGCATCTTCTTCATCAATACCATCTAAGGCTTGTTCTTCACTTGCCATACCTAAGGTAACAACAGACATAACTTGTGTTTGTCCTCTTGTAAATAGTGCACTACCATGAACACGTGGCAATAGTCCTACTTCACAAGAAAGTGGACGAATTTCATCAATTTTTCTTCCATCTGGTCTTTTTTGTTCTTCTAATATCATTTTACGTACTGATTTCTTTTCTAGTTTGTATAAACTATCTGCAATATCTTTCGCTTTTTCTTCAGCTACTTCTTCCCCATATTTTTCTACAAAATATGCCTTTACATCCTCTAATAACTTGTCCATAGCAGTATCTCTTACTTCTTTATCTACTGCTTGTACATCTTGGTACATTCTTTCAGCATATTTTTCTTCAATTTCAGCATATACGTCATGATCAACTTCAAATGATTTATATTCAAATTTTGGTTTTCCAATTTCATCCTTCATACTTTGAATAAAGTCACAAAGTTTTTTAATTTCCATATGAGCTTGTTTAATGGCTTCTAACATAACATCATCTGGTATTTCATCTGCTCCAGCTTCAATCATAGCAATTTTCTCTTTGGTTCCTGCTACTGTTAGAGTTAATCTTGTTTTTTCTCTTTGTGCTAGAGTTGGGTTAATCACGATTTGGTCATCAACATATCCTACATTAACGGCTGCTGTTGGGCCTCCAAATGGAATGTCGGAAATGGATAGAGCAGCTGACGCTCCTATCATAGCAGCAACTTCTGGGGAATTGTCTTGTTCTACGGATAAAACAGTAGCAACCACACATACATCATTTCGAAAATCTTTTGGGAATAATGGACGTAGTGGTCTATCAATTGCTCTTGAAGTTAAGATTGCTTTATCAGCTGGTTTTCCTTCTCTTTTTTGGTAACTTCCTGGAATTTTTCCTACAGAATATAGTTTTTCTTCATAGTCTACAGATAATGGGAAAAAATCTATCCCATCTCTTGGTTCTTTCGATGCAGTAACATTTACCATAACAACGGTGTCCCCATATCTTACCATAACACTACCATTGGCAAGTTCTGCAATTTTTCCTGTTTCAATACTCAATTTTCTTCCTGCAAGTTCAGTTTCAAATGTTTTAAACATAATCATTTCTCCTTTTTTGTTTTATTTGTATATTATTCGATAATAACTAAAATAGATGGTAACCTCTATATTACATAAATATATTTTAAAATTATATAGAATAATGCTATTCATTTCATATCCGTATTCGTTTATAATTTTATACGTTTAGTATTTCTATCTATTTATACAATATACAAGCTACTTCTATTTTCTATTATCGCTTATACCACTATTCTTAATTATTTTTGCTATTATCATTTATATAGTTGTTATTTAAAATAGCATGATAGGACGTTTAACTTCTTAAACGTCCTACATAGTTTGACTATTTACGTAATCCTAATTTTTCAACAATTTCTCTATATCTTTCAATATCTTTCTTTGCTAAGTAATTAAGTAAATTTCTTCTTTTACCTACCATTTTTAAAAGTCCACGTCTTGAATGGTTATCTTTTGTATGAACTTTTAAATGTTCTGTTAATTCGGTAATTCTTCCTGTTAAAAGAGCAATTTGAACTTCTGGTGACCCAGTATCCTTTTCATCTCTTTTGTAAGTTTTAATAATTTCTTCTTTTCTTTCCTTTGTCATTTTAAATCCTCCTATATTTTATTTATTCCTTAAACTGAGCTAAAGAGGAGTTTTCATCCTTAAGCTAAGTATAAGGTATTTAACATATGTTATTTTACTACATTTATAAACAAAAATCAAGGTTTCTTAAAATTTTTTCTAAAATACTACCATTCTAACCTCTTTGCCCTTAAATGCAAATACCATTTTGGTAATATTTTCAAATCCTCTTTCTTGTAAATTTTCTTCATATTTTTTCTCTTCTATCTGCTTTTTCGCATTTTCTATTGTATCTTCAATTGTCTTTTCTTCTTTGTTTTCTAACACTTTAAATTCCATAATAAAACTATTGGCTGTTTTATCTTTTGGTTCTAGCATAATATCATATCTACCATACCCAGATTCTCGGTTGGAATTGACATAGTAAGTGTCACGTAACCCCACTAACATTCCTAGTACAAAGGCATGGTAAAAGTTTTCGGCTGTATTTTCTCCTACATCCATAAAACTAAACATTTCTCTTACTAGTACATCAAATTTTTTCTCAAATTCTTTTAAATTTAATGTAACCAAATCTTTTAAAATACTTCTTAAATCATTTCCAATTACTTTATCATTAAACCAATTTCGTACAATGCTTCGGAACAATTCTTTTATTTCATTGTTTGGTATTTTTACTTTATACAATCCTTCTGATTTATTAACGGTTTCAACTACTTTTAAATACCCTGTTCCTAGTAACAACCCCCATATATTATTTTCGTTTTGTTCAATATTAACAATAACAGTTTCCTGGTCGATATATACTTCTAATTCTTCATCTTGTAACAATCTCTCTATTTTTTCTTTTAATACCATGGAATTTTTTAGTGTCATTTTGATTAAGTCATTTGAACTCGTATTTACCCAATATGGTACTAATTCTCGATCGCTTAAATAATTTAATATGCTCCATGGATTGTAAATTTCTGTGAGATTTCCAATTGTATAGCCATCATACCATTTTTTGATATCTTCTTTCTTATCTTGAATTTCAAAATCTTTTATCAACTTATCCATTTCTTTTTCGGTTATTCCAAAATCATCACTAAACTCATTATCGAATACTGTATATACTTTAAAATTATTCGCTCCACTAAAAATACTTTCTTTGGCAACTCGACTTACTCCTGTTATTACAGTCTTTTCTAAGTATGGATTATCTTTAAATGTTGTTCCATAAAATGTTTTGAAAAATTTGATTACTTCTTCATAATAGCCTTCTACATAGGCATTTTGTAATGGCACATCATATTCATCTAAAAATAACATTACTGGCTTATCATAATGCCTGTTTAAATATTTCGAAAGTTGTCTAACACTGTTTTTTAATGTGTTTTCATCTTCTTTGCACCATAGAATTTCTTTTATTTGTTCTTTTTCTTCTGGATAAATTTTATCACTATCTAATAAATAACGATGTTCTTGGTACATTTCTACTACTGCTGTTTTAAGGTTTAATAACATTTTTTCATAATTTGTATCGTTGACATCTTTTAGTGTCATATAAATACATGGATATGCACCTAGTTTGGAGGTATATTGTTCTTCTTGCTCCATGATTTTTAAGCTAGCAAATAATTCTTCATTGTTTTTAGCGGTACAATCAAAATAGTATTTTAACATACTCATATTTAATGTTTTTCCAAATCTTCGTGGTCTTGTCACTAATATAACACTAGATTGATTGTCGATAATATCCTTAATATACAGTGATTTATCAATATAATAATTGTTTCTCGTACGTAGCATTTTAAAATCACTGACACCTATTCCAATTCCTTGCATTGCATTGCACCTACTTTCTTTTTTATTCTACTATAACCTATACAAAAAAGCAAGAACTATTTTCACCTTCAGTTTAATCCTATCATTTGATGATATATACTTCTAAAACCTTACAAAAAAAGGAGATTTCTACTATGATAGTATCAATCTCCTCTTGTATTATTTTCTACACTCTAGCAACTCCACTTACGATTTTGCTTTCTTTAATGTTGTTGATTAGCTTATGTCCTCCAGAAATAACAACTAAATCCCCTGTTTCTAAAATTCCTTTTGTTTTTAATTTTTCAATTCCTGCTACTATCATGTCTTCTACACGTTCTTTTGTTTCTACATAAACTGGGTAAACATTCCATGCTAATGCTAATTGGTTAAAGGTTCTTCTATTATCTGTTACTGCTAAAATTGGGCAACCAGCTCCCATTCCTGAGAATTTTCTTGCTGTATCTCCAGATTTTGTATAGCAAATAATTGCTTCTGCTTTTGTATTTTTTGCCATAACACAGCTTGAATATACAATATTAGAACCTAAATCATTTAGTTCAATATTTGTATTTTCTTCAAATTTTTTCCAATAATCAATTTCTGGTTCTACTCTACGTGCAATTTTCGTCATTGTTTGAACGCATTCTAGTGGGAATTTACCCATTGCACATTCTCCTGAAAGCATGATAGCACTTGTTCTATCAAAAATAGCATTTGCTACGTCACTTGCTTCTGCTCTTGTTGGTAATGGGTTGCTCATCATAGATTCTAGCATTTGTGTTGCTGTAATTGCTGGTTTGTTTGCACGATTTGATAGTTTAATGAATTTCTTTTGCATAACTGGTGGTTCGGTAAAATCAGTCTCAGTTGCCATGTCTCCACGAGCAATCATTTGAGCATCTGCTTTTTCTACAATAACTTCCATATTGCTTAGACCTTCTACGTTTTCTACCTTTGTGATGATTTTAACATCTGTTCCACCATTGGCATCTAATACTTCTCTTACTTGACGAATGTCATCTTCATTTCTTGCAAATGATACAGCAACATAATCATAATCATGTTCACAAGCAGTTTTCAGGTCATTAATATCTTTTTCTTTTAATGCTGGTAAACGAATGGCTGTTCCTGGTAGGTTCATTGTTTTTCTACTTCCTAGTCCATTTCCATGAACAACAGTACAAACAATATCTTTACCAACGATTTCGTCTACAACTAATTCGATAGCACCATCATCTATTAATACTTTTGATCCTGGTTTTAAATCTTGGTATAAATTTTTATAACTTACTGATACTCTATCTTTATCACCAACAATGTCTTCATTTACTAAAGTAAATTTTTGTCCATCTTCTAATTTGATTTTTTCATTTTTTCCTGTAACAAGCATACCTGTTCTTATTTCAGGTCCTTGCATATCTAATATCATAGCAATTGGAAGATCTAGTTCTTTTCTTAAGCGAATGATATCTTCTGTTTTTTCGGATTGTTCATCCCAACTTCCGTGTGAATAGTTAATTCTACATACATTCAATCCTGCATCAAATAAATCCTCTAGCATATGTTCACTAGCAGGTCCAATGGTTCCAACAATTTTGGTCTTTTTTAAATCTTTTTTCAATTTAATTCCCTCTTTCCTAATTTTTTTCACGTAGGTATTATAACACAAATAAAATTATATATTCAATACTATTTGCATAAAAATTTTGACATTTTTGTAGTTTTTTCACGAATATTAGATTTTACCATCGAAATTTTCTACAAATTGTTGTAATGCCTGTATGTGGTTTTTAGTAATTCTTCATATAATACTCTCTTTTATCCCAAATCGTTCCATTTCATTTCCCCCCACGTAAACATTATAAACAAAATAAAACAAAATTGCAAACCTAAAAAATAAGACCCGGTATGGGTCTTATTTCGAAACTTTTTTGTTTTTAGTGTCATATTCTGCAAAAATTTGCTCTGCACAGGAAGCACATAGTCCCTCCACTTTTCCTAAAAATTCAAACACTCCCTTAGGCATGCAAAAGTTACTCAGAAATCTCTTGTGATTGCGTCCGATTATACAGTAACCTTCATAAACTACCCTTTTCCAAAAAAATATTTTCCGTATAACCTGAAACTCAAAAACACAAACCTTTTCATTAACAATTGTAGGTTTTATCCTACTGCTAAAATCCTTCATGTTGCCTCCATTTCTACTATGTAAAGTAGTATTCATAATTTCCCACATACATAGTTAAAACACATACCTATTTGCTACATATGAGATTATATCACTTTATGATATGAGTTAAATAATCTGGGGAAAAATAGAAAGAAAATTTTAAGAAAAATAT
>CAOJHH010000055.1 GCA_948436025.1 uncultured Clostridium sp.
TGTTCTTAATTTATATGAAAATACATCACTCTATATAGTTCACGGATTCAGGTAACTGTTTCCTGTTTTCTTCTATTTATGGCTTATATGTATATTTTCAATCTCTACCTTCAATTCTCTCGAAATAATATTTTGAATTTGTGCAATTTGTTCTGTGCCTAAGTCTTCAGCTTTTACCACTACATTAACACTTTCATCATTAACAAATACAACATTATTTTCAAATCCTTTTGTGGAAATTAGGTTTTCGGCTATCATGATGGCATTTTTAGTTTGATTGATTTTGGCAATTTCTTGTTCGGAAATGGCTTTTTGTTCTTGTGAAATGGTGGTGCTTTCTAGTATTTTTTGATAGGTTTCTAGCATTTGTGAATACATTTTATCTCGTTCTAGTTTTGATGTAGTATAGTAGTCGTCTATGTTTACGGTGTTAGCTGTTTTGGTAGAAGGTGTTTCGTTTGTGGTATTTTCGGTTGCACTTGTAATGGCTCCAGTTTGTGCGTTTTCAATTGTGTTTATAATACTTTGTTTGTCTTTTTCTTCTAATAGTTCCCCACTATTTACTAAGGTGGCATCTCCGAATTGCTGCATATTGGTCACTTCCTTCTGCCTCTCCTACAGTTTCTACGCTATCTTTTGATATGTAATTTAAATACCCTGCGGTTACTAACATTAATGCAATTACTAAAATTGCTAACTGATTCTTTTTTAATACATTTTTCATATTTTTCTAATCCTTTCTCTTAACTTGTAAAATTGGCTTGCCTTTAATCTTTTCTCATTTCAAACACTTGTATTTTATGGCTACTTAAACCGGTAACAGCTTCTACTGCTAATATGATGTCATTTTTTACATTGGCACTTCCTGCACCTTCGGCGGTTACAATTGCTCCTTCTATTTTAGGGCTGACAATTTTTTGTGTAATGGGAATTTTTCCCCCGTCTTCCTCTTGATAGATAATGTCTTTTTGCCTATCTTCTTGTACGGTTACTCTGGTTCCCCCTCCTGAGTCGGTTTCTTCAATTTGACTGCTTTTACTGTTTTCGTTATACATAGCAACGACTTCACTACTTTCGGAATAACTAATGAGCACTTTTACTTTTCCAACTCCACTAATATGAGAAAGTATGTTTTCAAGTTTTGTTTCTATTTCTTGGTTTTCTTCTGCTGTTTCTTCTTTTGGTTCTTCGGCTAATGTCTTAGTTATCGTAGTGGTTTGTTCTTGTTTTGGTGTTTTTTTCTTATCTCCACTCCATATCGTATTAATGGTAATAATGGTAATAATCGCAATAATGATGAAAACCACTATATTTTCTATTTTCTTCTTCGTGTCCTTTCCCTCTTGTTTTACCATAAGAGTTTTTAGTTTTTCTTTTAACATATGGCTTCCCTCCTTTTCTTAAGTTTCTTCATTGATTTTGATATTCTTTTGTTTTACTTCGTAGACGCCAGATAAGTAGGCTTTTAGTTCCCTTTTTTCACTCGTAGAAACATTACCTCCACTTTCTTCTTGCCCGTGTATCTTGAGATGGTATTGTATTTCCTATTTGAATGGTATTTACCTGTGAAATACGAATATTGGAACTTTCTTTTTGGTCTTCTTGCATTTTAGAAATCGTCAATACTATTTCCTTCACTCTTCCATAATTTTTTTCTTCTTTTAGTTCAATTTGAACTTCCATTTTTTCTGCTTTATATCCTTTTTCTTGTAGTTTTTGTTTCATATCTTCTTTTAAATTCATTTTGTAAATATCCTCTACCGACTGATTATTATGTGAGACAAGGCTTTCTGACATCGCCATATAGGTTTCATCTGGTTTGAAGTATCTTTCATAATCACTTTCTTCAAAATCTAGATTCATTCCATTTTTGAAGATGGGAGAAATAATGGTAAATAAAATATACACTCCAATTACTGCTTTTACATATTTTTTATTGTTTCCATTTGGTAAAATCATTTCAATTAGTGTTGCAATAATTACTGCAACAATGATTTGTTCTGCCCAATTGCTAATATGTTCAATCATTTCCCTTCCCCCCTAACGATACATTAATCCACTGTTGGAGATTTTTATCACTAGAGTAATACCAATCATGAGCATAACCGAAACAGAAATTAGCATTGCTAGTAATACTTTGAAGGTATCTCCCATACTCGATAATAAGGATACAATTTTGTCGTCTGCAATTGGTTGGCACAGGGCTGAGGTTATGTAATAGGTTAAGGTTAGAATACTTAACTTAATAATTGGGATAATGCAAATTCCAATTACCACAATGACTCCTACAATTCCTACTGCATTTTTTAGGATATTGCTACATCCAATTACGGTATCGACCGCGTCTCCTAATATCTTACCAACCACTGGAATAAAGTTTGATACTGCTGCTTTTGCAGTTTTTGCGGTAACTCCATCTACACTACTTGTAAGGCTTCCTTCTAAGGAGAGTACCCCAACAAATATGGTAAGTACAATTCCTAACACCCATACCACACTACTTTTAAAGTATTTTGCTAGTTTATCAATTTGTACCTTGTCCGATACTTTTGAGATAATACTTAGTGCCGTTCCAATTAAAATAAGTGGTAATAGAAATGTGGTAATCATGTTTCCTATAAAAGTAATTAGAAATAGAAGAATGGGTTGTACTGCACTTGCGGAAACGATATTTCCTGTGGTCATCATAAGGGTTAGTAATATGGGTAATAAGGTATAACTAAAACCGACGAGATTTTGAATGGTGTTTTTGGCTAACCCAATAATATCGGCAAAATTACTCATAATGAGGGTTACGATTAATATGTATTGTACATAGTAGGTTATTTGTGAAATGCTTTTGTTTTCTAAGCTATCACTAATGGATTTTAGTACACTATGAATAACAATAATAACAATAATAGTTCCGTATGGTTCGTAAGGTATCTTTTATTTCTTTTCCAAATAGTTTGCCTATTTTTTGCAAAATGGTTTGGTTATCGATATTTCCTTGTATTGCTTCTTTTAATAAGGCTCCTGCGTCAAGTCCATCGAAGGACTCTTCGGTATACTTATTGGCTTGGTTTACAAATTCTTTAATGTTTAGCATGTCCGACTGGCTTTGCAGGATTTCTTCGCTTGCTCCATAGCACATGGTTGTTATTTGTAAAAATACAAGGAATACGAGGATTATTCTATATAATTTTTTCATCTTTCGTTTCCTTTCTGGGCATCGCCCCCTACGTTTATGGTAAGATTTTGATGATGGTTTCTAATAGGGTTGATATGATAGGAACCGAAATAGCGACTATGATAATTTTTCCTCCTAAATCAACTTTGTTGGCAATGGCAGTTTCGCCTGAGTCTTTACATACACTAACGGCAAATTCGGTTAAAAAGGCAATTCCTGTCATCTTTAATAACACTCCTAAAAATTGACCATTTCCTTGCGTTTTGGTTGCAATGGTATTTAGTAATTGAATAATACCATCTAATTTTCCAATACTAAAAAAAAGAATCAGTGCTCCTGCTATAATGCTTGTATACATGGCAAATTCTGGTCTGTATTGTTTTAAGATTAAAATGATAATAACTGCTAAGAAAGCAATTCCAATAATTTTTATAATCTCCATATCTCTCTACCCTTTTTATAAACTAAATATAGCTCGTACCGTATCAAATAATGTGCTAATTTCCTTTATTACCATAGTAAGAACAATTACTAAGCCTGCTAGAGTTGTCATCATTGCTTGGTCTTCTCTTCCTGCTCTTACTAATACTTGATGTAGTACAGCAACTAAAATTCCAATGGCTGCTATTTTAAATAGTAAATTAATATCCATACTTCCTCCTTCATATTAATAAAATAACGAATGCAGCTCCACAAACGGTTCCTAGTGTTTTGTATAATTTTTCGTTTTTCGTAAGTTCCTTTTCTGCTTTTTTAATTTGTGTATCTAAAAATTCATTTGTTAGCTCAATTTGACCAACTTGTCCCTCCATATCGGTTTTTCCAAGAAGTTTTCCAAATCCTTTTAATACTTCTAAATCTTCTTTCGTCATATTTGTTTTTGTGGTTTCTAGGGCTTCTTCCCATGCTATACTTGCTGTTTTTTCTTTCATAAAAAAAGAGGCTTTTTCAAATATTTCTTTTATCACTTGTTTGGTATTACCTGCAATTTCTAAAAAGATTTCTGGCAATATGTCATAGGTATATTTCATTTTGGTTTCTAAACCTAGTAACATTTTTTTCATTTCTTTTAATTCTTCTACTCGTTTTTTATATTGGTCCGATAGAATTCTTCCTGTATAGACGCAACCAATAAAAACTGCGAGTAGTAACATTCCTTTTACTATTATCATATGTATTTTACCTCTCTTATATATGTATATTCTGCTTGTCTTAATTTTAGAACCAAAGTTTTTAATTTTTTTAAGCAAGCATATATTCTTCTCCCATGCCTCCTAATAAATATACTTTTTTTACTTCTCCTTTTTGTTTTTCATCTAAAAAAATCAGTCTTTCAAAAATATGTAAATCAATTAGTTTTCCAATACAGGGATTCCATTTTATATCTTCCATTGTGGTTCCATGTACAGTAAAAATCCCTTTAATGCCAGAACATACTGCATAATGGATTGCTTTTACATCTTCTTCATTACCAATTTCATCAGCGATAATTACTTCTGGTGCCATAGATCGAATCATCATTTGCATACCAATGGATTTTGGAATATTATCTAGCACATCCGTTCTCGTTCCTACTTCATTTTGTGGAATTCCTTTATAACTTGCTGCAATTTCTCCCCTTTCATCAACTAACCCTACGGTCATTCCTTTAAAACGAATTTGCTCCATACCACTACTAATTTTTCGTATTAAATCGCGAAGCATCGTGGTTTTTCCTGCTCCTGGTGGTGAAATAATAAGGGTATTGTAGACTGTGTTTTCTTCTACATTTAGAACATATTTTAAAATACGATTACTTGCTCCAATAATTTGTTTTGCTATTCTGAAATTAAGACTTGAAATGTAATTCATATTGGTTACTTTTCCATCTACCACAACACTACTTCCCGTAATTCCAACACGATGTCCTCCTTTTAGGGTAATAAAGCCATTACAAATTTGGTTTTGGTAGGAATAAATGGAGTTATGGCAAATTGCCTGTAAGATTTCTAAAATTTCTTCTTGTGAAGGAAGATAACTTTCTAATATTTGTTCTTGATTGGTATATCGTAAAATAATCGGTTTTCCAGAACGAACACGAATTTCCTCTAATAGTATCATACCATCTTGTGAGGTTATTTTAGAAAGTGCTCCATCTAATCCTTTTTGAATTCTTTTAGGAAAATATGCAATAATTTCTCGTATATTTGACATAGGTTTGTCCTTTCTGTTTTCTATCGTACTGCTGTATTCTACGATGAACAGGCGATTAAAATCGCCCTTACAATACCATAAAAAAACAATAACATATAATATATATATGCTATTGTCTTTTATTTTAGAACAAATTATTAACTTAAACTTTGTTGTATAAGGAAATACAACCTTTTACTCTTCCCAATTATGATACACATTCATCACATCATCTAAATCATCTAACATATCAATTAATCTTTGCATTCTTTCAGAAGCTTTTTCATCTAATGCTACATAGGTACTTGGTACTTGGCTTACTTCTGCCTCCACAAACTCTAATCCTTGTTTTTCTAATGCTTCACGAACATTTGAAAATTCTTCTGGTGAGGTGGTAATTTCATAACATTCTTCTTCAACACTAAAGTCCTCAGCTCCTGCTTCTAGTGCAATCATCATTAAATCATCTTCCGACTGACTAGTGGTTTCTTTATCAATCACCATAACACCTTTTCGTTCAAATAAATATGATACACAACCAGTGGTTCCTAAATTTCCACCACATTTATCAAAAGCATGCCTTACATCTGCTGCTGTTCTGTTACGATTATCTGTACTACCTTCTACAATAACAGCTACTCCATTTGGTCCATATCCTTCATAAGTTACTTCTTCATAATTTTCACTATTTCCTGCTCCTGCTGCTTTTTTGATAGCATTATTAATCGTATCATTTGGCATATTCGCTGCCTTACATTTTGCGATAATATCTTTTAATTTTGAGTTACCGTGCCGGATCTGGCCCACCTTGTTTTACTGCTACTAATAATTCTCTTCCTAATTTGGTAAACACTTTCCCCCTTGCTGCATCTGCTTTTCCTTTTTTTGCTTGAATATTATGCCATTTGCTGTGACCACTCACTTTTAATCTCCCCTTTCTTATTTTTCCTTGTATGTAAGCCCTTTTCAAGGTTTTTACTTGTATTTTAAATCTTAAAAATTCTTTGTTGAACTTTGTTGATTTTTATAGGGTTTCGTAGTTCTGTGTTGAACGAATTGTGCCAAAATTGTGCCAGAAATTTCTTTTTTAGCATTATGTTAATAAATTATTTTGACAATTTTTTCAGGCTATTTTTTTACCCCAAAGTATTGTATCACATTATTTTAAATTTGTGTAGTATTTTTCACAAATAAAACTTGTATTTTTTATTTTCGTAAAAACATACTAAAAACCAAGCCAATAATCATTGGTATAACTGTATATTCTGCATTGTTTACTTTATGAATCGTAATCTACCATAATAAGTTTATTGCACAAGCAACTACTACACCAATTAAAATTATTATAAAGCCAATTGCTTTTTTATGTTCTTTAAAGAATTTTTTTATTTTTTCCATAACACATTACTCCTTTCTACATATTACCAGTTATCATTATAACATTATTCGTAAAAAAAGTATATGAAATTTGTATTTTTTCATCAGTTTCTAAATTAAAAGAGAGCAAAACTGCTCCCTCAAAATACACAACTTATAATCAATG
>CAOJHH010000056.1 GCA_948436025.1 uncultured Clostridium sp.
TATATTTTTCTTAAAATTTTCTTTCTATTTTTCCCCAGATTATTTAACTCATATTGTAAAATTTTGTTTTTCACAATAAAAAAATGATACCACAATTAGTGATATCATGATAATTTATTAACTACTATATTAAAACTGAGGACCGAACTACTCCTAAACACCAACTCGCCCATGCATCCTGACTTGCTACTGCCTTAAAATATAATTTGTCTCCTTGTTCTAAAAAGATAGAAAACAAATTGCTTCCAAATCATAAGCACCATTTGGTATAACAGCTATTTGCGTATACTGTGCATCATTTTGATATAGTATTAGAAAAAGATTCGCAGGCTTTGCTGATGTCAAGCTACACTCCATATTAATCTAATACCAACCGACTCTTTAATACCGTATACCCCTCTGTAGTGGAATAACTCAAGTATCCTGCTATACTATTATTTGAATCTGTTGTTTTTGTAAATCCTGTCTTAGTATCTACTGTATATGACGAAGAGCTTGAAAGTTGATCCATAATAAAGCCATTCATGTGCTTTGGTACACTTTTCTTCATTTCTTCTTTAATGATATTTTTCAAATCTTCTATATTTACTGTTATTTGTGAACCATCATTTGTTGCTACTAACATAGTGCTATATAGCTTTTCTAATGTATTACTTTCTTCTTGCTCTGCTGTTATATAATTTTTTCCTGCCTTCTAAGCCATACCTATGATTCCATTTTTCCAAATACGAATCCTAACGTTATTCCTGCTAATATCAGTAGTATTATCACTGTTATTACCAACACCATTAATGTAACACCTTTTTAAGTAGACATAAGTTTCGTCTCTTGTTTGTTTCTTTGTTTCTTTATTTCTTTGTTTCGAGCCAATGCAATCATCAACCTCTACATTTCTTCGTTTATTCATTTTTTCTTTTGCTCCTTTCAAAAAATATTTTTCCTCAATTTAGATATATCTTGATATCGTATTGTTTTTTTGAAATGTCTTTTGGGTAGCATTTTTCCATATAAAGTATAAAGTAATACCTTGTAAACTTTTTGCGATAAATATTTTTAATATTGCACTACCTATATGTTTTGTTATTATACTATAAGTAATAAAGTATACAAAATATAATACAACAAAAGAAAATAACCAATTTCCTATTAATTCCTTTGTAATGGTTCTTACATCCACTAACTCTCTTTTTTTCATAATCTATCTCCTTACAACTCTAAAATCGCTTTTCTTGCCATTTCGTCACAGCGATTGTTGTATTCATTATCACTATGTCCTTTTACTTTAATGAAAGTCACCTCATGGGTTTTGGTTAAGTCGTATAATTCTTGCCATAATTCTTTATTTTTTACTGGTTCTTTGCTTGCATTTTTCCAACCGTTTTTTAGCCAACCATAAATCCATTTTTGGTTAAAAGCATTTACTACATAAGCACTATCGCTATATAGACTTACTTTGCATTTAAATTTTAGTAGCTTTAATGCCTCAATCACTGCGGTTAATTCCATCACATTATTGGTGGTATCTTTTTTCCCCCCTGAAATTTCTTTTTTATGCTCCCCATACATTAAAATACTTCCCCATCCTCCAGGTCCCGGATTACCTGAACATGCACCATCGGTATAAATGATTACTTCTTCCATTTTTCCCCCTAAAAAAATTTTTTATATATTTTTCTATAATATTTGAAAAAAATTATTTCTTATGATATTATAACAGTAATTGTTTTTTTATTGCAATACGAGGGGGAAAAAATATGAATAAAGTTTTAGGAATTATCGCAGAATACAATCCATTTCACAACGGTCACCTATATCATCTTACCGAATCCAAAAAAGCGGTGAACGCTGGCTATACAGTTGCTATTATGAGTGGTAACTTTGTACAACGCGGTGATACCTCACTTACCAATAAATGGATAAAAACAAAAATGGCACTTCAAAATGGAGTTGACCTTGTTATTGAGTTACCTACCATATACAGTGTTTCGAGTGCAGAAAACTTTGCAAGTGGAAGTGTAAAAATCTTAAATTCCTTAAAAATCGTTGATTATCTTTCTTTTGGCACCGAACTTTGTGATGTCAATTTATTAAACGAATTTGCCGAAGTTTTATATACTGAACCCAAAGAATATGTATCCATTTTAAACCATGAATTAGGAAAAGGCTTTTCATTTCCAAAAGCTAGAGAAAATGCTCTTTTAATGTATTTAAATGACATTCGTCGATATGCTAATATTTTATCTAGTCCAAATAATATTTTAGCCATTGAATATTTAAAGGCATTAAAACAAGAAAATAGTAGCATTATTCCATTTAGTATTAGGCGAAATAAAGTAGATTACAATAGCACCGAAATTGTAGATGGTTTTGCAAGTGCTACCGCCATTCGTAAAATAGCCTTAACCAATGATGTATGGAGTTTAAGAAAGGCAATGCCTATGCCTTCTTTCGACTTAATGTATGACCAACTACGTGCTGGAAAAACCGTTCCAAATTTATCACGCTTTGAACATGAAATTATTTATAATTTAAGAAAAATGACCTTAGAAGAGATTGCAGATTTACCAGATGTTTCTGAAGGTTTAGAAAACCTAATAAAAAATGCCGCAAACTCTTGCAATACCATTCAAGAACTTGTTAGTATTATTAAAAGTAAACGTTATACCGAAACCAGAATTAGAAGAATTTTAGTGTATTGCCTACTTAACATTACCAAAAAAGATATGCTAAATTCTAAAAAAATAAATCCATATGTCCGTGTACTTGGCTTTAACGTAAGAGGAAAAGAACTAATTTCCGCCATTGCCCATAGCAATCCAAAATTAGATATTATCACTTCCCCACGCCGTTACCTAGACGAATCCAACAACAAAGTACTAAAAGCCATGTTAGAAAAAGATATCTTCGCAACCGATATCTATACCCTAGGCTACGATTTCGACTCCTTCAGTAACCTAGACTTCACTACACCAGTAATTGATTTATAAAAAACACCTGAACATGTTTCAGGTATTTTTTTATTTTTTCTCACTCTTTTGCCTATTTTGTCATATATTGTAGTATAACCTAAAATAAGGAGGAATTATAATGCGTAGAAGATGTAATTGTCATAAGTGTTGTTTAAGTAATTATTCAAATTACAACGACGACCTTATGGAAAAAACATGTAAAAACGTTGATAATACCATTTGCAATTGCTCTGACAACGATGATTGTGGTTGTGGATTTGATGAAGAAGAATCAGTATTCCCTACCAATCCTATGCTTGCCCAGAGCTATGTGCCTTGGCAAACCATGGACAAAACCTTTAAACCATGTGTTGGTTTAAAAATGGGAACTATTTTTCCAGAATTAGTTAGCCCATATGTTCCTTGTCAAGATATTGAAGAAATGGAATATATCAAACAAACAAATCTAATTGGAGAGGGGTGTAACAAATGTTAGAAGACATGACAGAAAATAGAAATCATTGTGATTGTGAATGCACATGCGAAAACGAATGTGAACGTAGTAATTCATTACGAAGTGAAATGATGATGCAACTAAGAGCCTATAAATTCTCTATTATCGAGCTTGGACTATATTTGGACACTCACCCAGATGACGAAAAAGCACTTTGTTTGCACAAAGAATACTGTAAAAAAGCAAAAGAGTTATCCGACAAATACCAAAAAATGTTTGGACCTCTAACAATTTTTTATCCATGTAAAAAATGGAGATGGCTAGAAGAACCTTGGCCATGGGAAAGGGGGAACTTTTAATGTGGACTTATACAAAAGCACTCGAATATCCAATTAAAATAAAATGTGCAAATCCAAGACTTGCTAAATTCATTATTTCACAATACGGTGGACCAGACGGTGAACTTGCCGCTTCTCTTCGTTATTTATCACAACGTTTTGGTATGCCAGACCAAAAAGCAAAAGCGATATTAAATGATATTGGAACAGAAGAATGGGTTCCTTGATAATGTCAATAGCTAAAGACATTGATTACAATCTTAGCTATTGGCTATAAAATGTTAAAATATTAAATTTTATCTAAAAATCTTTTATACTCTAATTCTAGTTCTTTTGTATCAGCCACTGGCTTATCCCAATGTTTACCGAAAATATGTATTATAATAATCTAGCAATAATTCTATTTTTAACCATTCTTCTTTATTAATTATTTGTAATAAACCAGCTATTCTGTTTACCATAAACTTGTTTAATGTTTTCATATCTTCTTGTGATAATTTTCCTTCGCTATGCATATCTTCTACAGGTCCATTTCTAAACAAATAATGTGTTAAAGCAATCGAAATTGTATCTATATTATCTTTATTTAGTAATCTTTCTTTAGAACTTTGATTTAAGTTTTCAAATAACTTCTTGTTAAAATCTTCACTAAAGAATTTTTTAAGAGTATAGTTAATCAATTTTATATTCCATTTTTCTCTTTTGCTTTTTACTTGTGATTTACTTACATCGTATAAATCTGCTATCATATTATCAGTATGTTTTTCAAAAAGTTCTTCTAATTCTTCTTTTGATATATTATTCCATTCTAGTTTTTCGCCTTTCTTTTTTCTTTCAACTAATTTTTGGTATAAATCTTTTTCCATTTTCTAATCCTTTCTTTTTTCTTATATTACTACAATTTATATAGATTTTCAACAAAATACAATTAGAACCTTTAATATTTAGGTATTTTAGGATATATGTATAATCCAAAATCTGCTGGGTCAGAATTTTTTTTGATAGCTTTTTCTATTTTTAAATAAGTAACTTTGCTAATTATACTTTTTAGTAAAATATTTTTATCTTCAGCAGTTTCTAATTTATCATATAAATCAATAACATTTTTTAATTTAGGTATCATATTTTCTTTTTGAGATTGTATTTCAATATTTTTTTGTAATAGAGAATTATATTCTTTTAATTTGCTTTCTAAACTCTCGATATTTTCTTTTATAGCCTTTGAGCGATTAACAAACTCATCTTTATTATAAATTCCATTTTCTAAAAAATCATAAATTTTATCAAGTTTAGCATTTTCTTTTTCTAATTCTCTTTTAGTAGAGGCTATGGATTTTTCAATTAACTTATTATTTTCAGTATTTGAATTATTTTTAATATCATAATCCACTTTATAATTTTCAAGCCATATTTTTAAAGCTTCAATTATTTTGTTTTCTACGATATAAAGTTTAGAACTTATATTATCACATTTTGAATTAGCACATATAAGTGTTTCTGGCTTATCAGCTTTTGTATAAGGTCTTCGTTGCATAGGTTTACCACATTTTTCACAAAATACTAAGCCAACTAAAGGATTTTGAATAATACTACTATGCTTTACTTTTGGAGTATTTTGTTTTCTTTTTTCTTGAACCAATTCCCAAGTTTTATTATCAATAATAGGTTCATGTAATCCATCATAAATTAAATAATCTTGATTACGAGGCCTACTAATAATAAGATGTCCATTTTTTGTTTTCTTTTTTTGCTTTCTTCTATTCCAAACAATTTTACCAAGATAGGTAGGATTAGAAAGAATATCTTTCACAGAAGAAATAGTCCACTCATTAGCAATTCTAGGTTTCAAATTCATATCATTTAATTGTCTTGCAACAGAATTAATAGTATTATTTTCAAAAGTATATAATCTAAAAATTTCTTTAACAATAGGAGCTTCATCTTGATTTATTGATAATGTATAACCCTTTGCATCTTTTAGCTTAACTCTATCATATCCAAAAGGAGCAATGTTTCCCACAAATTTACCTTCAGAAACAGAAATCTCACGACCTCTTTGCAAACGCCTATTGATTGTCTTATATTCTCTCCTAGACATAAATAAGCCAAACTCAAAATACTCTTCATCAAATTCATTATTTGGGTCATAAGTTTTAACAGGTGTAATGATTTTTGTATGAGAATATTTAAAAGCTTTAGAAACTCGCCCTTGATCAGCAGTATCACCACGAGCAAGTCTTTCTACTTCAACAACTAAAACACCAGTCCATTTTTCATTTTCAACATCTTTTAAAAGTTTTTGCATTTCTTTTCTTTCGCTAATGGTTTCACCACTTACAACTTCTCTATAAATTTTTGAAATATGTAAATTTCGTTTTTCTGCCAAAGTAGTTAATATCTTTTCATGTCTTGCTAAAGTTTCGCCTTCTCCATATTTTTCAGATTCAATATCTTCTCTTGATTTTCTTAAATATATTGCATATGTGCTATCTTGCACATTTCCTCCTTTCCTTGTAATTTGTCTTTAACTTGTAATTAATTATATCTGTAATTGTGACAAATTACAATGAAGAAGGATTTATTTTACTTATTAAATTAATAATAACATTATCTATGTATTCCTTTTGATTAGCAATATTTTTTACAATGTAGTCATCATAAAATTTTATCTTTGTATTTTCAATAGTATATTGTTCTAATAACATATAAATCGCCTCTTTAAAATTTATGAGAAAAGCATAAAAAAATACCCAAGACAAACTTGTCTTGAGCAAATTTATATTTTTCTATGCTAACATTATATGAGGTGAAATTTATAAAATCAATTCCCTTTTATTTCCCTTTTTTCTAAAATATAAGTATTGAAATGAAGTAAAATTATTTATTTTTCAATTGTGATATTGTATAATGTATGTATTAGGAGGGATAACTTTTATGATAAAAGAAAATAACAAAATAGTTATAGGAATCGTAGCAAAACACAATCCTAAAAATACTGGTTGTGAAAAAACTTATATAACAGATGCAACTAAACAAGCAATATTTGACAATGGTGCCATAGCAATAGGAATATTAC
>CAOJHH010000057.1 GCA_948436025.1 uncultured Clostridium sp.
GAGAAATAGGGTATGAGTTTGAAACAGAAATAAAAGGAATTGATACAAAACCACCACAAAATGCAACCATTACTTTTAATACAACATTAGTCAATGCAGGGGGAACAATACAAGCAACGGTAACTCAAGAAGACTTAGAAACAGGAATTGATTTATCAAAATGTAAATATATAGTAAATACATCTGCTACAAAGATAGGGGAAAATTCAACAACATGGAATTCAGCAACAGTAATTGCAGAAAACCCATATATATTTAATATAACTCAGTCTTCAGGAGTGACTTGCTATGTGCATGTTTTAAGTGTAGATTTTGCAGGAAATAAAATAGAAACCGTTTCGGAATCGATTAGGTTTAGAGGTGAGGAGGTCCTTTGGAGTATCAAGCAATGGATTTATAACGATGGTTTTTGGAAGCAATCTTATCCGAATAAGGGAAATGTGTCGAAAGTTAAGGGGGATTCGTATCAGTATAGTAGTAAGATGTATGATTTGACTAATTGTTCGAAGGTGACTCTTGAATCGTGGGGCGGGTTTATGGATGATTTTGGACAAAGTTGTTTTATATCTTTTGGTGTTTCGAAGACACAAACGGGTAAATTAGTTGTTGAGGATAAAAAGTCTTGTAGTAATTTGGGGCTGAGTTTCGACCATGAGTGTGCCGCTCGCGGTTATGTGAAGTATACGATAGATGTTTCGGCTCTTACGGGAGAGTATTACTTTGTGTTTCATATTTGGCAATCAACGGGTCGAGGAGTTGGTTTCAATCCATATGAAGCAAAGCTTACATGGGTGAAATAACAAAATGTATAACGAATTATAGAATAAAACTATACAAAAAATTCTCAAACTAATGTTGAGGAAATTTGTATAGTTTTTTCATAAAATCACTTGCAAAATGCAATAATATAGACGATGCTATAAAAATAGCAATTAAGAACGCAAAGGAGGAAACAAAGAACAGAACCAGTGCAAATTAACAGTTTAACAGAGGTAACGGTAAGGGTAAAATAATAAATGAAACAAAAAAAGGACCTCCAAAATAGGAAGCCTCTTTTTGTTTCATTTATTTACTGATTTCCTTTTTTTAAATCAAATACAATGGCGTCATTGTTGTTAAATAAGTAACTAGAATCGGTATTGTCCATTTTAATTGGGTCTGTGTCACCATTGGCATCGGATTCATAGTCCATTTTGGTTAAATCTACTTTTTTCTTTTTTACAATTTTATCTTCTTCAGAAACACCACTTGTGAATTTTGCAAAATCGTAAGATTTGCTAGGGTGTGGTTCTTTGTATTTATCTTCCATAAAATCAACTTTTCCATCACCATATTGATTTTTTCCTTTTAAATCCTTATAAACATAGGCACACATTTTGAAGCCAAGGGCTTGTAACTTACCAGCCTTAATATTTGCCTTCCAATCCCATTTAGGATTACTAATTTTTGAATCATATTCTACTTTGTCGGCATTATAGGTTACATTATATAGCCATTCTCTATGGTCGTTAAATTCTTTTTCCCATACTTCACTTTCCTCACGAGTAAGTCCACCAAATACTAATTTTGTAGTAGCATTGGTTAAAATAGAAGCACGGTATTTGGATTGACCATGGAAACCAAGTTGTGCTAAGTTTTGAATAGAAAGCATGGTTCCTACGTGGTATTTTCGATAAATAGTATAAAGTGGTTCTGTAGCAGGACCTACATAATCTCCGAAATCATCGACATAGAAGAAATGTGGTATTCTCGATTTTTCGCCCCCAGGTCTTCTAAGAACAGCAAATTGCATAAGGAGAATAAAGAATAGTCCAAAGGCTTTGTAAGCAGCTGCTCCTAAGTCTCCACGTCTTGTACATACTAGGGTAACTTCACCATTTGCAAGCATTTTATCAAAATCAAGGTTATTTTTACGATTGCATAGTACATTTCTTACATTCGCAAGTCGTAGTAGATTGTCTAATTCGGTAATGGCAGAATATACATATTTTTGTGTTTCTGCTCGAATTTCCCCATCACGGTAGAAATTCTTTTTGAAATAGCCAAGTTGTAAAGAATACTCTTCTGCAAGTTCTGGAATTTCTTCTAATTTATGGCACATGTCTTCTACTAAATCGAAATCATTTAACATTTTTAACATATCTTCTAAGTTTGGTAAGTCGCCATTATGAAGCCTTGGGTACATGACCTTTAATAAGATAGATAGGTTTTCAACCGCCTGTGCTGCTGAGTTTTCTCGGTAAGTTTCTTCTTCACCAGAATGATTGGTTTTATACATTCCACGAATAACGGTGGAAACGGCTACCGCGGTAAGGGCAGGTTCTTCAAATACGAATGGGTTTAAGCCAAGCGAACCTATATCATTTGGGTCTACTAGATTTATTTTTACATTATAATTATTGGCAACATCACGCATACGTTTGGTAGATTCAATATCTGGTGCAATAAAGGTTAATCCTAAATCACGGTAAACAATACCATTTGAGCCCTTATCATTGTAAATCATTTTATTTAAATAAGCTTTAAAAATAGCTTCTTTTCCTGAAGTAGGGGTTAACATGTTTAAACTAAAGTTTTCATTTAAATAATGATTATCATAAGGAAGGTTTAAATGGGCAATTCCTGTTTTTAATGCGGTAAATCCCATTTCTTTGGAAACTTCCTTAAAAAAGTTTTTCTTTTCAATATCTCTTGCAATCATTGGTTCAAAAACCATCATTGTTTTTCCTGTACCAGAATAACCAACAATAAGTGCTGGGTCAAATCTTCTTGCTTCTGGAATTTTAGCAAGATGACCTTTTATTTTATCACGGCAAAGAATATTTTCACAAGTATATGGTCCCATACCAACTCTTTTATCGGATAAGTCAATACCAGAATAATCATTAATACCATCACGAATATCTTTGTTTTCATTAAGTCCAGTAAATAACCATTTAAATAATGGATAAAAAGTAACAAGAGGCAGATAAATCGCAATCGATTGGAATGCTGGGCGAATTAAGTTTGAAAATTCGCTAACAATAGTAGTATAGTTTGGAATGGAAACAAACAATAACCATAAAATCGCGTTTAGCCATTGCACTGCCATGGAAATTCCGACAACATACAAACTAATGCAGTAAACATATAAAAAGGTTACCTTTGTCCAATACGATTTTGCAAAACTAGAAGAGCCCGAAAATAGGAAGGCAAATACAGGACAAGCAAGTGCTAAGGTATAGGTAATTGGTCCCCAATACGAAACTCCAATTCCAGTAAAGAATAACATTAGCAATTCCACAATTCGGTCTACCATAATATATATTGTAGCAAGGGTTAATAAATAAGTAACAAAAGTATTTCGGTCAGTCCCAAGCCATTTTAAAAATTTATCAAAACGTTTTAACAATTTGTTCACCACTTTCTTTTTCATAAAAAGATACACTATATATTATCCTACAAAATTAAGAAAAAATCAAGAAAAAAGGCAAAAAAACTGTGAAAGTTTTTTTGTTGTACAATTATGTAAAAATGTTATATTCAAATACCTTCAATTTCATTGTATTTTAAAAGTATGAAAGATATAATTAAACAAAAATCGAAGGAGAAAGAAAACAAATGAAGAAGAAAGCGGATCAATATGCAAAAGTAAGTGTATATCAAAATAGAAAACGGAATTACATTAGTAGCCTTGGTAATAAGTATCATTATTTTACTAATTTTAGCAGGAATTACAATTAATCTAATGATTGGACAAAATGGAATTATCAAAAGAGCACAAGAAGCAAAAGAAAACATGTTACAAGCAAGTAAAGACGAAGAAGAAGCATTAAATCAATTGTTTGGAGAATTAGAAAATAATAGTAATGGAGAAAATAATGATAATGGTGATAGTTCAAGTGGAGAAGGTATGGGAAACGCAACTGCAAGAGAGATATTATCAGGATATAAGGCATACAGTGGAGGAAAATTACTAATAGGAACTATGCCAAACCGAGAAGCGATTAATCAAACATTAAGTGCAGGAGAAAGCTATACCATACTAGAAGGTTATCACAATGGAAGTGGTGTAGTAACAGCAAAAGACCTAGCAAGCCAAACACAAGCAACAGCGACTGCAGATAATATCACAGAAGGAAAAACGGCATATGTAAATGGAGAATTAATTACAGGAACAGGGGTAGACAATAATATTCATTATGAATCTGGAAAATTAGATGGGTCGATTAAATATAAAACAATTCCAAAATCTTTAACATTTGGGACAACAACAATCAATATAAAAGATTATGATGCAAGTGCAACTAGCATATTATATGGAGGATATTCTCTTACGGGTGGCGTATCAGGAAATATTATTACAGCGTTATCAATTAGCATATCAGGAACAACATTAGTCGCAACTTTTACCAATAGAAATGAAGGAAATATTTCTGTTCCAGGACATTATATTATAATATATAAATAGTAAAAAATGTAAACAATAATAAAAAGAAATAGGAGGCAAAGGAGAAATGGAGAAATTAAGGAAAAACAGAGGGATTACATTAGTAGCTTTAGTAATAACAATTTTATTCTCTTATGGCGAAAAAATAAAATGTAGTAATATCAAAGGTTTCCTCCTACAAACAATTTAGTAATTTATAAATTTTCACATATTTGAAAGATGAATTGTAAAAAATAAATACAAATTCGTCTTTTTTTGATTTTATAATGAAATTTTTGAAAATAAATGTTATAATCAAAACAATAATTGAAATTAGGCAATCACAGTTGCCCAATTTAAGGAGGCAATAGTATGAATAATGAAATATTACCAAATGATTATAGAGAAACTTTAAATTTAATAATACAAAAAATACAATTAGCACAACAAAAGGCTGTGATTTCTGCTAATATAACTTTGTTGGATTTATATTGGGATATAGGAAATGTTATTTTAAACAAGAAAAAAGAGCAAGGATGGGGTGCGAAAGTAATAGAAACTTTATCTAAAGACATAACTTCTGCATTTCCAGGAGCAAAAGGTTATTCTAGCAGGAATTTAAAATATATGAGCCAATTTGCAAAAACATATTCTAATTATTTAGATGTAAAAGATGAACTTTCAAAAGTTAGTTGGTCTCACAATCTTGTTTTGATGAGTAAAGTAAAAGATGAAAATGAGAGAAATTGGTATATAAACGAAACTATAAAAAATGGCTGGGCAAGAAGTGTGCTAATTCATCAGATAGAATATGGTTTATATGACAGGTCAACAACAGAAGAAAAAATACATAATTTTCCAAAAACTTTACCACCAGTTCAATTTGAATTAGCAGTTCAAACATTAAAAGACCCTTATATATTTGATTTTTTAACATTATCAAAACAATATAAGGAAAAAGATTTAGAAGATCATACTCCTAAATCTTTAATGTCCGAAAACTTAAAATTTAAAAAAGTATAGAGTAATAGCCTATTTAGAGTAAATCAAAACAAGTACTAGAATTTAAAGATGAAAAAAATTTAGTACTTGTTTTTTTTTGTTGGAATGTAGTAAATTCAAATAATTTGTGATATACTAATAAGGAGTTAATAAAAGTGTGGAGGGAAAGATAATGATTGACTTTACAAATGCAATAGAAGAATTTAATAATTATAAAGGTTCAGAGAAAAAGAAGACATTAATATATAACGATAAAAAATATTTAGTAAAGTTTCCAGATCCAGTCAGAGAAAAAAATAGAAATATATCATATATCAATAATGCTTTTTCAGAATATATTGGAAGTAATGTGTTCAAGATAGTAGGTTTTAAAACACAAAATACAGTTTTAGGAAAATATAACTATAATGGAAAAGAAAAGATAGTATGTGCTTGTGAAGATTTTACAGACAATGATAATATATTATATGAATTTGAAAATTTAGCATTAAGTACAAATCCAGATAAAAAAATAGAAACAGAGTTAAATGACATAATAGAAGTGATAGAAGAAAGTAAAATGATTCATACAGAAGAAACGAAACAGAAATTTTGGGATATGTTTGTTATTGATAGCCTAATTGGAAATACAGATAGACATAATGGGAATTGGGGATTTATATTAAATAAAACTACAGGAAAAGTAGAATTTTCTCCAATATATGATTGTGGTTCAGCATTAAATCCAATGCTTGAAGATGAAGAAATTGATAGAATAAATGAAACAGAATTGAAAAATTTAGCAATAAATTGTTATTCTTGCCTAAAGGAAAATGGAAAAAAAATTAATTATATGACATACATAAAACAAATGAAAAATGAAGAGTGTAATAAGGCTATTAGAAGATTATTTTTAACGATTAATATGGATAAAATAAATAATTTTATTGATAATGTGGAAGGTATGTCCACTGTAAGAAAAACTTTTTACAAAAGAATGATAGAAAAGAGATATGAAATTCTAAAGGAAGTATATGAAAGCATGAAATAAATTAAAATATACTTTGATGGTATTTCTTTATTTTCTCTGTATTTTTTAGCATAAAACAGAGAACTAAAAAACTTGATTTTCTAAGTGTTAGAGAGATACTTTCTGTATCTCTTTCCTGCCTTTTAGAAAGTCTTTAGGCAAACAAAAGTGTAAATATGAAAACAAATAGTAAGTTGTAGGGGAGATTGTTATGAATATTATCTATAGGCAAATAAAAGAGGAAGATAAAGAAACTATAAATGATTTATATGAAAAACTTTTAGAAGATCATGGTGGAAGTGTAGGTATGGTGTTAGAATAGATATATGGACACATTTTATGAGAGAGTGTATAATAAACTAT
>CAOJHH010000058.1 GCA_948436025.1 uncultured Clostridium sp.
GTCTTATGTGCGCCGCCAGCGTTTATCCTGAGCCAGGATCAAACTCTCTTGTTAAGTCAGCTCTACTAGAACTGTTATTTACAAGCTTCGTTTAAACTTAGCTTCGTTTTTGTTTGGTAGTACGAAAACTACCGCTATTGGTCTTTCAAAGGATTTATTGTTTATTTTTCAATGTGCTTTTTTCTTCCTTTTTTTAAAGGAACGTCTTGTATTATACTACATCACTTTTTACTTGTCAACACATTTTTTAAAAATATTTTAATATTTTTTCTTTTCTCTCTTTTTCTTTCAATTGAGTAAAAGAAAAAACTAGTAGTTGCCTTACTTCTTACGTGTTTTCCATTACTAATTTCTTACTTAAAAATATGTCACTTCCAAGTAATTTGTTTCTGTATTATTTATAATACCACCTTTTACTTCCTCTGTCAACACATTTTGGGTGGAAATTTTTACAAATTGTTACTGTTAAAATGTCATCATAGAATATTCAAATTAAAATTATAAAGAAAATGTAGGAATGATAAGTAATCGCCTGTTCTTCAAAAAATTTGCTAAATTTCTATTTCATATTTAGAATATTCTTCGAAGTCTACAAGCGAATAATATTCATTCCTACACTGGATTTGATGCTATTTTGATATGATATTATAATAAAGCACCTTTTATTGTATTACATTTTCCATATTGGTAATGGTATTTGATTCTACTGCATTTGGATCAATTTGTGTTAGTCCATTTGCATCTTCTTGTGCTTGTGTTTCTTTTGCTACTTGCATCTGTTGTTCATATATTTTCTTTAATTGTGCTTTTATCGAATTGATTAATTGTGCAATATTTTGTGGTGTACGGTTATTAAATACTGCATAGTTACTTTGGTTTAATTCTTGCAAAGCGACACTGGTAACTGGTTTTGTATTTGAATTTGCTCGAATTGTAAAATAGGTAATATCCGAATCACTAATGTTAATAATAATATTATGATTCATTCCTTCTTGTAAGGTATTTGGTTCTGTTTTATTTTGAATAGATATTTTTACACGAGAATCGCCAACTTCTCCTCCTACAATTGCTATGATATTATTCTGGTTTCCTGATACTTGTTTTGCAATTTCAATGCTTTTTATGGTAATCACTGTTGGTGGTTCTGGTTCTGTAGTTGGTCTTTCAACTGCACTTCCTTCAATTACTTGGTATCCGTCTTCTGTAAAAGTAACTCCTGGTGTTTCTTCTGGGGTTGAACCTCCTACCTCAAATTGATAGTTAAAAGAAATCAGGGTTCGAATCGAATCTTTTCCTCTTTCATAATCAAACGTATAATTTTCTACACCATTTTTGGAAATCGTGGTTCTTACAATTTTTCCATTTGCTTCATATACTTCAATGGTAATTCCTGAGGCAAATTGTACAGTTCGTAATCGCTCTACTTGATTTTGTATCTCTTGTTTTAGGTTTTCAGCTGTAATATCGGTTTGTGAATCGATTAACATGATTTTTTGTAATAATAAACTAATCATTGCTTCATTTTGTGAAATTTCATTTAATAAGGCAATTATCACATTCTTGTATTCTTCTTGGTCCAGTGTAACACCATAGCAATTTGCATTTACTTGTTTGGTATCAATTTCAATCTCTACTCCTCGATTATGATAATATTTATCTTTCGAGATTTGTGTGTTTGCCACTTTTACGACCAATTCTTGAAGTCCTTCTTTTTGCTCCTCACTTAAGGTTAATAAATCTGTTATCGAAATTTTTTCTAATCGATTTGGTATTTTCGATACGTCTTCGATTCCCATTTTTTTTGCTAATTGCTTTAAATTATTGTTTTCAATGCCTAGGAAAATATTAAAAACTGGTGCTGAGGTAATTGCATTGGTTCCATTCATAACATGTAAGTCACCATCGTGTACATATTGTGCTTTAAATAGTTCTTTTGTTAAATATTTTATTTTAGCTTCACTTGTGTCTTTGTTATTTTCTGGATCTGCATTTTTGGTGTAAGCAATGCTAAAATTTCTAGGTGGTGTGGTTTGGTTTGCAATTTCTGGATTACTTGATACTAAATCGAAACTAATATCGGATTTTACTGTGTATGGTGCACTTTTTAGTGCCTGCATTGTGCTTGCATTTGGGTCTTGTAAATATTGGTCTAGCACTTCTAAATTTCCTGCAAAATATTTAAAAAATAGTTCTTGGTCACTTCTTAGAAAATCCGTAGTTAGGTATAAGACTAGTCCAATCACAATGACCAACAAAATAACAGTAATACTACCTGTTATGATAAGTGTTTTTTTCTTGTTTTTTCCCATAATTTCTTCTCCTTTACTTTCCCATTTTTTGGACTCTTGCTTCATACATCACGATGCCCGCTGAAACAGAGGCATTAAGCGAGGTTATTTTCCCTAACATTGGAATTTTGGTTAAGAAATCACAATTTTCTTTAGTAAGTCTACTCATTCCATTTCCTTCGCTTCCAATGACAATGGCAATTGGTCCTGTCAAATCTTGACGATAGTAATATTCCTCTGCCTCCATATCTGTCCCACAAATCCATATGCCTTCTTCTTTCAAAATATGCATAGTTTCCACAAGATTATTGACTCTTGCAATTTTCATATGCTCTACTGCACCTGCTGAAACCTTTGCAACAGTACTATTGACGGATGCTGCTCGTCTTTTTGGAATAATAATGCCATGTACTCCTGCAGTTTCAGCAGTTCGAATAATAGAACCTAGGTTATGTGGATCTTCAATTCCATCCAGCAAGATAATAAATGGGTCTTCATTTTTTTCTTTTGCCACTGCTATTATATCATAAACTTCACAATAGTCAAATGGGGGAATAATTGCAATAATCCCTTGTGCATTCGGTGTTTGACACATACTTTTAAATTTTTTCTTGTCAATTTCCGAAATGATTATTTTTCTTTCCTTTGCTTTTTTCAATATTTTATTAATTGAACCTTGCTTTTCCCCTTTTTCAACATAAATTTTATTAATATCTTTTCCAGACTCCAATAACTCTAAAACCGCATTTCTACCCTCTACTTGGTCTTGGTATGGTTCTTTTCCGCCTTTATCCTCTTTCATCTTTAACCTTCTCCTTTATAGAATATATACTCTAGTGCTTTTGCTACTCCATTATTGTTGTTTGTATCTGTTATATAATCTGCCTTTGATTTTACATACTCGTTTGCATTTCCCATTACAACTTTATACCCTGCAATTTCAAACATTGGTATATCGTTTCCACCGTCCCCAATAGCAATTACTTCTTCCTTATTTATTTTTAAATAGTCAATAAGAATTTTTATCGCATTTGCTTTTGTAGCACCTTTTTTCATGACATCGATATATTTACAAGTAAATGTTTTCCCATTATTAGTATGTGTAAAATCGCATATTTCAGTAGTATTTAATGTATCTACCTTGTTTTCTATTTCATTTTTAAGTATTTTTAAGTTTTCTTCTTTTCCCATAGGTGTAATTAATGCAATATTTGAAATTTTATTATTTAAAACATAATCTTTCAAATTTTCTGCATAAGTAATATTTTGTACTTCTGCTGCTAACTTATCTTCTATTACAGGTCCTTGCCATGTTTGTATTAATCCTATTAAATTATATTTTTTATACGTATCTATTGTTGTTAGTACTTCTTCTTGTGTTAAATATTTTTTTACTATATATTCATCTTTTACATTATTTTTAATAACTGCACCATTGGAAGCAATTATATATTGATTAATTCCCTCTCCAATAATATCCGTAATATAGGTTATATCATTAATATTTTTTCCTGTTGTAATTACAAAAATAACATTCTTTTCTTTATGTATTTTGTTAATCATTTCAACATTTTCTTTTGACACATTTTTATGATCATCTAACAATGTTCCATCTAAATCTACCATTACTATTTTATACATATTTTTTCCCTTCTTAAAAAATTACTTTTTCAACTTGACAATGTGATTGTTCTCTTGTTATAATTCAAATATTAAATTATCTTTTTTCATTTTCAAATTTGCTTAAGGAGGATTACACTATGGAGTTTATGAAAATGTTTTTGAAAAAGCGGTGGAGAAAGAAATACAACTATTTTAAAGGGAAAGCTGATTTCTATTATGCTCGGTACCAAGAAGAAGAAAAAAAGGAAACGACTTTCTCTTCTACCACATATGTTATTGACGGTAAAGAAGAAACTATTACTGATTATACCGAGCATGTCCCTTTCTTTTTAACCGCTAACGAGAAAACCTTAAAAAGTTTATACTATGACAATTATTTGTCTTTTTCTCGTAAGGCAACCAAGTACCACAATCTCTACTGTTAGGTTCCCAAAATCGGGAACCTTATTTATTTGCAAATAGTTTATTCCTCGTCTAATTTTAACACTGATAAAAACGCTTCTTGTGGGATGTCTACGTTTCCAATTTGTCGCATTTTCTTTTTTCCTTTTTTTTGTTTTTCTAATAGTTTTTTCTTTCTTGTAATGTCTCCCCCATAGCATTTGGCAAGTACGTCTTTTCGCATTGCAGAGATGGTTTCTCTTGCAATGATTTGTCCTCCGATGACTGCTTGAATCGGAATGGCAAATAATTGTCTTGGGATAACGGTTTTTAGTTTTTCTACCATTTTTTTACCTCTTACATAGCTTGAGTCTTTGTGTACAATGAAAGATAGTGCATCAACTCCTTCTCCATTTACTCGAATGTCTAGTTTCACAAGTTCTGCTCTTTTGTATTCTTTAAATTCGTAGTCAAAAGAAGCATATCCTTTGGTTTTCGATTTTAGTTGGTCGAAGAAGTCATAAATGATTTCATTTAGTGGTAACTCGTAGATTAGTGTTACTCTTGTGGTGTCTAAATATTTCATATCCACATAAACACCTCTTCTATTTTGACATATTTCCATGATGTTCCCCACATATTCTTTTGGTGTTAAAATTTCTGCTTTTACAATTGGTTCTTCCATATAACTAATTTCTTGCGGTGCTGGTAAGTCTGCTGGATTGTATAATTCTTCCATAGTGCCATCGGTTTTGTAAACTTTATAAATAACCGATGGTGAGGTGGTAATTAAACTTAAATCGAACTCTCTATCTAATCTTTCTTCTATAATTTCTAAGTGAAGTAGCCCTAAAAACCCACAACGAAAACCAAAACCAAGTGCTGTGGACGTTTCTGGCTCATATTGAAGGGCAGCATCATTTAATTTTAATTTTTCTAATGCGACTTTTAAATTTTCGTAATCACTTCCATCTACTGGATATAATCCACAATATACCATTGGATTTACTTTTTTATAGCCTTGTAAGGCTTGCCCTGCTGGTTTTGCATTTAATGTAATGGTATCTCCTACATGAATATCAGATAAGTTTTTAATGCTTGCTGCAATATATCCGCACTTCTCCTGCTAATAACTGTTTGGCGGATACATACGTACCTGGCTCAAAATAGCCAAGTTCTGTTACCGTAAATACTTTTCCTGCTGCCATTAACTTTATTTCATCTCCTACTTTTACGCTCCCATCAACCACACGTACATAAGCAATAGCACCTTTGTAATTATCGTAAAAGGAATCGAAAATAAGACACTTTAATTCTGCCTCTTCGTTTCCTGAAGGTGCAGGAATATCGGTTACAATTCTTTCTAACACTTCTTCCACATTTAACCCAGATTTTGCCGAAATACAAGGTGCCTCCATGGCTGGAATTCCAATAATATCTTCTATTTCCTGTTTTACTTCCTCTGGTCTTGCATTTGGTAAGTCAATTTTATTAATGACTGGTAAAATTTCCAAATTATTATCCAATGCTAAATATACATTAGCAAGTGTTTGTGCCTCAACTCCTTGGCTAGAATCCACCACCAAAATAGCCCCATCACAGGCAGCAAGACTCCTAGAAACTTCATAATTAAAATCCACATGCCCTGGAGTATCAATTAAATTAAACGTATACTCTTGTCCATCTTTTGCTCGGTATGCCATTCGAACCGCTTGTGACTTAATCGTAATTCCTCTTTCTTTTTCTAGTTCCATGTTATCTAACACTTGGCTTTCCATTTCACGTTCTGAAAGCACCCCTGTCATTTCAATTAATCTGTCTGCTAGTGTTGATTTTCCATGGTCTATATGTGCAATAATACTAAAATTTCGAATTTTACTTTGTCTATCACTCATAACGTTATTATTCCTCCCATTTTTCATGTAGGTATTTTATCATATTATTTTAAAAAGTACAATTATTTCTTGTATGATTTGCTATGATATATGAATGAAATATGATAATGTCTTAAGTAATGAAATAGGAAAATGTCCCAACT
>CAOJHH010000059.1 GCA_948436025.1 uncultured Clostridium sp.
TTGGGACATTTTCCTATTTCATTACTTAAGACATTATCATATTTCATTCATAGAACTGCCACAACCTTAGACTAGGAAACTTGCAAAATCTCAATCTCCATGGTATACTTTAGGCATAAAATGATTGAGCATACCATGGGGGGGTATATAAATGATAAATTTAAAAGAAAATCAAGAAGTGAAAGCAACAAATAGTGTAAAGAAAATTTCATATAAAGGAGAATTAAAAAGCTTTCCCATATACCGAATACCAATTGATTTATTATATTATAATATTCAAAACGATAGAATTGCAACATATGTAAGTAAACGTGAAAGTATAAACGGAAAG
Source organism: uncultured Clostridium sp. (assembly GCA_948436025.1). Classification (GTDB taxonomy): domain Bacteria; phylum Bacillota; class Clostridia; order TANB77; family CAG-508; genus RGIG8482. The sequence goes on from CAOJHH010000059.1 coordinate 332, forward strand.
CTAAATATGGAAAATAGGGAAGAATTTAATGATATATTAGGAGAATATATTATGAATTCTAATGAAACCGCTTTTTTGAGAACGTTAAAAAATATAAAAGCATTAGGGCAACGAGAACCAGGAATTGTATTAAATAATGGAGTTGTTATAGATGGAAACAGGAGATTTACTTGTTTAAGAAAAATATATGAAGAAAGAAAGGATAAGAATGATTTCTATTTTGAAGCAGTTATATTAGATATGGAGTCAAATCCTAGAGATATAAAATTGTTAGAATTAGAAGTGCAACATGGACAAGATGAAAAGGTGGATTATAATCCAATTGAAAAATTAGTAGGAATTTACAATGATGTAATAAAAAACAAAATTTTAACAGTAGAGGAATATGCCAAAAGTATTGCAATTACGATTGGCGAAATGAATCGCTTTGTGGAGCAAGCAGAAATTATGGAGGAATTTTTAGAATATATCAATGCTCCAGAACAGTTTTATATTGCAAGAGAATTAGAATTAATTGGACCAATAATAGAAATCCAAAAAATTAAAAGGATAACAGCAAATGATGAATGGAGATTAAAAAAAGTAATTTTATTTGATAATCTAATTGCAAAACCTAAAAACAATATATCAAAAATGCTCCAAGAAATTGGAGAAATTATGAAATCCGATAATTATGACATGTATTTTGAAGAACATTTTGAAATGTCCAAAAAGATAAAAGAAAAAATAAAACAAGCTCCCTCTATGGATACGCATTTTATTAAAAGCGAAATAAGAGCAAATAAAGAAATCGCTTGTACTCTCCGAGATAATTTTGATAAAGTTAGTGAAATGAATAAAAAAATAATCATCAAAAAGTTACCTGTTGATATGATAGAAAATGTAAAAAGCATTTTGGACAAAATTGATGAAGAAACTATGATAAAGCTATCTGGTGTTGACCGAGAAAATTTTTTGTATGCACTAAGAATTGTAAAGATAAAAATTGAAAACATGGAGAAAAAAATGAATGAATGATGAGCAAGAATTAATAAAAAGCTTAGAAGAAAAGATAGCCCAAAAGGATTTTGAAGAATTTTTTTATGGAGATCGTTTTTGGGGATTAAGAAAGTTGGCAATAGAACAGGGATGGAAAAAGGTAAAAGACATTGATTTAGTTTTGGTAAAATCTCTTGTAAGAAAAAAGGCATATGAGAGTATTATAAGAAAAATTTTGCCATATAAGAATAAAATGCAAGACAATAACGACAACAATTTATGTAAAATTAAAAAAGTAGAAGAAAAAGCAATAGATATGAGTTTTCCCATAACAAAGGAATTTGAAAAATATCCTAAGAAATTATCAGAATATATGGAATATAATATTGATGAAATTTTTAGTGATAGTACATTTTATATATTAAAAAATTTTGCCAAGAAAAATAAGTGGAAAAAGGTAAAAGACATTCAATTTGATAAATTAGTGCTTGCAGATGGAATTGGACAGGCTAGAATAAAACAAATAAGAAATAAGCTAGCAGTTATAGAAAGAAATATTACATGTGAGGAAAGACAAATAGACCAAAAACATATAGATGCAAAAAGAAAAATAGAAGAATATATTAAGACCAAGACTATGTTAGTACAGCTTAATAAGTATATTCCTATTTCAGAAATTTCTTTAGACAACGTTACAATGGGAGAAACAAGAGTAATATTAGAAGAATTAAAAAAAGAACAAAAAATATCATACAAAGAAAATGGGGTAAGATATATTTTTAAAACACTTATGGAACAAATTGAAGAATTACCAGATGAGCGTAATAAGATAATCTTAAAAGAAAGATTATCTGGAAAAACGTATGAAGAAATTGCAAAAAGTCTTAAACCTCAAATAACGAGAGAAAGAGTTAGACAATGTATTGAGAAAGTATATATTAGAAATATTGTATATGTTGAAGAAAACAAATATTACGCATATTATAAGAAATATCACTTGGGAGAAGAAAGTTTTTGTCAAATATTCCATGAACCAAAGTCGACTTATCGATTTCTTAAAGATATGTCATCTGGGTTAAGTGGTAAATTTAAGAAAGAATTTTTAGACATGTTATTAACACAAACACAAATGGACGAAGCCATTAAAGAAAAAATACAATCTTGGTGCCATATATTAAAGGAGGAAGAGTTAAATAAAATAAAAAATGTACTTGAGCATAGGAGTTATTCTGTAGATGAAATGAAAGAAATATTTGAAAGTATAGGTATGTCTAAAGCATATATAAATAGAATAAACTTAGATAAACTAAATTTTGCAATTGGACAGAGGTATATTATACCAAAGGAATATGAAAATATCGATGATTATATGAAAGAAAAAATATTTAACAATAGAATTATGAAGTTAGATAATCAATATCAATATTACATTACGAAATATCTAAAGGAGCATAGGATAATAAGAATTAGTAAGAACGAATATGCTAATGTGAAGCATTTAAAAGAAAATACTCATATAAACGAAGAAACCTTAATAAAATTTGAAAATGAAATAGTAGAAAAGTTTGAAGCACAAGAATATTTTTCAATAGCAAACGTAAAAGAAAAAGTTAATGTGGAAAGCTTTGAAGAAATAGGATTAGATGACAGCTTTTATGAAACTCAAATTGAATTAATTGATGGCATTATCAAATTTCAAATAGATTATAATATTATGTTTTATAAGCAACAATCAATTGAAAGAGGAAATAATACTACTTTTATTGAACATGTTGTTAAAAAACTTACAAAAACTTCCATAGAAAATTTGCAAGATTACATAGAAAAAACATACAAAATACAAATTCACTATGATATATTAAGAAGAATTGTTATGTATTCAAATTTGTATTATGAGCCAACAATCCAAAAAGCATACATTAATAAAGATGTTTTTTATGAAGATATTTTTGAATAAAAATGAAACCAAATTTTACTGCTAGAAAAAAATAAAGTGATTTTTTATCACTTTATTTTTTACATATAACTGCTCTTTGTAATCGCCAAAGGCGATACTTAGACCATTTATTTTTTCGTTATATTCATATATTGAATAAGTGCTAGCACAACCTCTTGTTCTCGTCTATCTAATTTATAAAAACCAATTAAATCGGGGTCGATTTTGAATTCGTCTTTTAATTCTAAGTATTCTTGTAACACAAAGGTAGGAGTAATATGGTAAATGTTACAAAGCTTTACCAATGTATCAATATTACCTTTTGTTTTATTTCGTTCAATATCGGAAACATATCTTGAAGCTAGGTCTAATCTTTCTGCAACATCTTCTTGGGTGTAGCCAAGAGATTTTCTTGTTCTTCTTAATAAATCTCCAATTTTGATGGTTGTGTTCTTTTTATCTACTTTCATTATTAATCACCTGTAATATAAAATAACAAAACTAATTTTAGAAGGGAAGGAAGATATTTGATAGTTATTGTGGATATTATACGGAATTTTATGCATAAAAAAGCAACGTTAACCCCTTAAGATTACCAGAAATTACCTTTAGCGTAATTAAAACCTTTGCGGTTTTTGGGCGTTTTTTATGAGAGATTAGCGACTATTCGGTTGTAACCGAATAGCAAGGAATTGGAAGTTATTGTATGTCAAAATTTTATGAAAGATTTTGACATACTTCTAAGGGATAACACAAATTTTTAAAAAAGTCAAAAAATTTCCTAAAAAGTATTTGACTTTTTATTTATTATAATGGATAATAAGTATGTCGATACAAAAAGAAAAATATTTGTAAAAGAACTAAGGAGGAAATATTACTATGTATATGTTTAATCGAATTACCGTTAATCCACAATTACCAAAAAGGATTAACCGTTTATCAGAAATGGCAAACAACTTATGGTGGGCATGGAATAGTGAATATTTAAGACTATTCAAAGAAATTGATATTGATTTATGGGAAACAATTGGAAAAAATCCTGTAAAATTCTTAAAACAAGTATCACAAGAAAAATTAGAACAAGCAGCAGCAAATGAAACCTTATTAAAAAGCTATGATAAAGTAGTAAATGATTTTGATGGATACATGAATAGCAAAAATACTTGGTTTTCTAAAAAATATCCAAACAACAAAAATGATTTAATTGCCTATTTTTCAGCAGAATATGGGCTAGATGAAATTGTGCCAATCTATTCAGGAGGACTTGGTATTCTTTCTGGTGACCATTTAAAATCGGCAAGTGACCTTGGGCTACCTTTTGTGGCAATTGGTCTACTTTATAAAAATGGATATTTCAACCAAAAAATCAATCGCTATGGTGACCAAGAAAATATCTATCATAACATCGATTTGTACAATCTTCCAATCTTACCCGTAAAAAATAAAGAGGGAGAAGATTTGATTATCGATGTCAAATTTCCAAAAAGAAAAGTATATCTAAAGGTATGGAAAATTAATGTAGGAAGAGTCACTCTATACTTATTAGATTCGGATATTGACCAAAACGCAAACCCAGAGGATAGGGAAGTTACCCTAAAACTATACGGTGGCGACCAAGAAATGAGAATTCGCCAAGAGATTGTATTAGGAATGGCAGGAGCTCATCTTCTTAAAATATTAGGATTAAAACCAACGGTATACCATATGAACGAAGGACATTCTTCTTTCTTATTACTAGAAATCATCAAAGACATTATGGAAGAAAAACAAGTATCGTTTGAAATTGCAAGAGAAATTGCCTCTTCCAAAACGGTATTTACCACACATACACCAGTACCAGCTGGGAATGACATCTTCCCACTTGATTTAGTAGAAAAGTACTTTAAAGACTTTTGGCCAAGGTTAGGGCTAGAAAGAGAAAGCTTCTTAAAACTTGGAATGAAACCATGTGATTATTTGGAGCAAGGGTTCAATATGGGAATTCTAGCATTAAAAATTGCAGGAAAGAAAAATGGAGTTAGTAAATTACATGGGGAAGTATCAAGAGAATTATTTGGTGATGTATGGCCAAATATTTCAGCAGATGAGTCGCCAATTACTCATATTACCAACGGAATTCATACTTGTTCTTGGCTTGCACCAAACTTAAAAGAACTATATAACAAATACCTAACACCATTCTGGCAAGACGCCATTTACGATGATGAAACTTGGAAAGGAATTGCCAATATTCCAAATGAGGAATTGTGGAAAGCCCATGTAGATAGAAAAGTAAAACTACTAAATTTAGTAAAAGAAAATGTAACAAACCGCATGAAAAATGCAGGTTGTGGCTATGATGAAATAAGAGAAATTGTTTCAAAATTGGATCCAAATGCTTTAACGATTGGGTTTGCAAGAAGATTTGCAACCTATAAAAGAGCAACCCTAATTTTTAGAGACTTAGAACGAATTACTCAAATACTAAATGACCAAGAACGTCCTGTTCAAATTATATTTGCAGGAAAAGCACATCCAGCGGATAAAGAGGGACAAGATTTAATTAAATACATTCACGAAATATCGTTAAAACCACAATTTAAAGGAAAAATTTTTATTTTAGAAAACTACAATATCCAAATTGCAAGATATTTAGTAAGTGGTGTAGATGTATGGCTAAATAACCCAAGAAGACCAATGGAAGCATCTGGAACCAGTGGACAAAAAGCATCTGTTAATG
>CAOJHH010000060.1 GCA_948436025.1 uncultured Clostridium sp.
TTATTCGTTATTTCGCAATTCTTCGACTCCTTGTGGGGCTAATCCATCGTCTAAACCTGGATTTTCTTTCTTTTTTTGTTTTTTCTCTTCTTCTTTCTTATCTTCTTTATCTTTGTTATCTTGGTTCTCCTTTTTTTCTTCTTCTTTCTTTTGCTCTTCTTGTAAGATAATTTCTCTTCGTACTTTTTCTTGTTCTTCTATTATTTTCATAAGTTCGGCTTGTTTATCGATAAAATCTGATTTTATCATGAAAATAGCAACAATGACATAGATGTAGGAAATGGTAGTATACATCCAACTAAAGTTCTGAATGGTAAAACCAGTAAAGGTATTTACAACAATGTAAAGGATATTTAGCAAAATTGGTAGGGTTAGTGCATATATTCCAATATTGAAGGTAGCTTTAAAGCGTATTTTCATTCCCGCAATACGACCAATAATAAAGCCTAGCACACCTAGCATCATAATGTCTACAAATGCAGTAGCAAGATATACGGCATATACATAGATAAATACAACAAAGAACATACTTAACATCAAACTAACCATGTCAATTTGTTTTATAAAGTCCACAACAGCTTGTTTATCAAATGCTCCGATTGGGTAGTTTTTCGTTATGTCTTCATAGCGATATTCTAAGCTTTGGGTTAATATTTCATTTTTATAAAGTATTTTATCTTTTAGTATCATAATTCCTGCTTCATAACTTTCTAGTTTTTGCATATAATTTTGCATTTCCTCTTCGGTCGCATCGGTATCGATTACAATGTATGGAATAACTGAAGTATCATTTTGTATTTCTATGGTTTCTCCTTTATTTACTTCTAATTGGTTATTTGCAAAAGATACCTCCTGTATATTGTTTTCAAAATAGTGTACCGCATTTTGAAAATATGTATAAAATTGGTAGGTAAACATACCTGCAACAATAACCCCAAAGACTATCATTATTTTTAACAAATATTTTATTGCCACCCATAAACTTTCCGCTGCAAAAATCCCATAATGTTCAAAATCTTTAATGGCTAAATACATTTTCTTAAAAAAACTCGTTTTTTTCACATTTTCTTTCGTCATTGTTTTTCTCCTTTAACTTTTTTGAATTACACCCTGTAGAGGTCGATGCCCTCATCGACCCGTTTATTTTTTCCTACCTCCCAGCCGATGTGGAAAACCGACCCATTTTAGGTTTTTGTAACAATCATTTCGTTTTTGGTATCTTTTACAGTATACCCTCTTTTTAGTAATTCATCACGCAATTCGTCTGATTTTCCAAAATCTTTCCTTTGTCTTGCTTGCTTTCTTTGTTCGATAATTTGTAAAATTTCTTCTGGTAGTTGTTCTTTTTCATTCTCAAAATCAATCCTAATTCCTAGTACTGTATCAAATTTTTTAAGAAGATTAGCTACTTCTTTATTTCTTTTTTCAAACCTTGCTAGTTCCCATACAAAACTCATGGCAAGTGGCATGTTTAAATCATCATTAATTGCCTTATGAAAATTCTCCTCAACTTGGACTAATTTCTCCCTATCTTGTTTTGTTAATTCATCGTTTCCTTGTATGTGGGCTTGGTAACTACTTCGTAATCGTTCTAAGGATTTTGCGGTAGCTTCTATTCCTTCCCACGTAAAATTCAACTTATTTCGATAATGGCAAGAATAGCTAAATAGCTTATATACAATAGGGTCATATCCTCTGTCCTTTATATCTTTTAATAAGTATACATTTCCTAATGATTTTGACATTTTTCCGCCATTAATTAATAGGTATTCTCCATGTAACCAGTAATTGGATGGAATTCTTCCACAGGCACCTTTACTTTGCGCAATTTCATTTTCATGATGAGTTGGAATTAAATCTATCCCTCCTGTATGGATATCGAATTGTTCTCCTAAATATTTTTGCCCCATTGCAGAACATTCAATATGCCAGCCCGGATAACTAGACCCCCATGGACTATCCCATTTCATTAAATGATTTTCGGGTGCTTTTATCCATAATGCAAAATCGCATGGATTTTTCTTTTCCTTGTCAACCTCTACTCTTGCTCCTGCTTTTTGATTTTCTACCTCTAAATTACTTAAAATAGGATATTTATCTAATTTTGATACATCAAAATAAATTGCTGTTGAGGTTTCATACGCATATCCATTTTCCATTAGTTTTTGAACATATGCTAGCATTTCTTTAATATGGTCAGTAGCTTTACATACAATTTCTGGTGTTTCAATGTGTAAGTCTTTTAAATCCTCAAAAAATAAATTGGTGTAATACTCGGCAATTTGCATTGGTGTTTTCTTCTCTTCTCTTGCCGATTTTAGCATTTTATCCTCTCCGTCATCTCCGTCCGATACCAAATGCCCTACATCGGTAATATTCATGGCATGTTTTATGGAATATCCATTGTACCTAAGTACTCGCCTTAATACATCTTGAAAAATATTAGTTCGCATATTCCCAATGGTGGCATTTTTATATACTGTTGGACCACAAGAATAAATTCTTACTTCTTGTTTATTGATAGGCTCGAATACTTCTTTTGTTTTCGAAAGCGTATTATAAAATTTTAACTCCATTGCCTTTCCACCTTTCTAAAATTTGGAAATTAGAGTATCCATTTTTTTATCGATACTCTAATTTTTCCTCTCAATTTATTATTTATCTTGTGGTATTGGTAATGGTATTTGTATTGCTATTTCCATTACCCCCGTTTGGTTTATTATCTTTGGCACCCACCTTTACAGTAATGGTCTTTGTAGCTTTGTTTTTAGCAGCATCTTCTACCGAATAAGTAATTGTATATACTCCTGCTTTTGAAGTATCTACTTTATCTACAACTTTACCATCTTTTTTAATTTCTATTTTTACATTTTTACTAATATCACCATCTATATTGTCTGTGGCCGTTACCTGTGGCATTGTAAATTTTGCATTTAGTGCTAATTCGATTACATCTTTAGTATCTTTTAGTGTAATCACTGGTTTTTCCGTATCTGGCTTTTTAGTGTGTGTGGTACAAGTCTCGGTTGGTGCCATATATTGTGCATCTGATGCCGATTGCCAAGAGGTATTTTCGGTACTGTTTGGTCTTGTAATATAGACTTTTTCTTCTACATCGGCACAAAATTCATTTGCTATTTTTCCAGTTTCTTTACAAATTCTTAGTTTTACATGAGTAGTACAAGCATCTTTTGGTGTGGTTCCTTTTACAAAATATTCTGTATAGATTCTGGAACCTCTTGGGTCATGTTCACAATTTTCACCTACCAATAAGCCAGAATCTCTACAAATTCTTGCTGTCACAATACCACTTGGTTTTTGGAATTTTGCTGCTTCTAAACCACTATGTATTTTATTCATAATACCTCCCCAACGAGAAGATACGGTACCACTTCCTGGCACATATTTGCTACCTCCATATTCTGGTTTATTAAATCCAAAATACATCGATGCTGTATAATATGGTGTAAATCCGCAAAACCATGTAGCTGTTGTATCGTTTGTGGTTCCTGTTTTTCCACAAGTTTGCATATTCGAAACCCTTGCTCTTGTTCCTGTCGCTCCTTCGGAACCAGTTAATCCTGTTCCGGTTGGTTCGGTTAATAAAGATTGCATTAACCATGCATTTTCTTCCGATAATACACGATGTTTTTCTTGGTGTTTTTCCATAATTAAATTTCCATGGTTATCTTCTACCCTTGTATAGAAAGTTGGTTCTTGGTATACACCATTATTGGCAATGGTTGCATAAGCTCCTGCCATTTCTAATGGACTAATTCCTTTTCCAACTCCACCTAGTGCAATCGCAAGCCCATCGTCTCCTTCGGATAGAGAGGTAACTCCCATCGATTTTAAATATTCCATGGATTTTGCAGGTGTTAATTTTTGCATTATTTTTACTTCTGGAATATTTCTAGATACTCTTAACATTGAACGGACGTTCATTAGTCCCATATAGCCACCACCAGAGTTTCTTGGTGAATATGAACCATATTTTACTGGTGTATCATCAATTGCACTTCCTGCGGTAATTACTCCTTCTTGTAACGCCGGCGCTACTACACCAATTGGTTTTATGGAAGAACCTGGTTGATGTCCTGCATCCATTGCTTTGTTCATCCCCCATGGGGTCTTTTCTCCTAATACTCCTCTTATTGCTACTACATATCCTGTTTTATGGTCTATAATTACCATACCGGATTGTATTTGTACTTCTTCTTTTTCTCCATTTTCGTTTGTTACTGTTCTTGTTTTCATCCAGTCTGTACTATTGGTGTACGTATCGTCTAAGATATTTTGAATGTCTTTGTTTTCGGTAATATAAATTTTGTATCCACTACTTTTAATTCGTTGTTCTGCTAATTTGTATTCCAAATTGTGTTCCTTTGCATATTGGGTTGCTACTTGTTTTACCGCTTCTTCTTCGTGCTGTGTTAAAGAATTGTTACTTGTAATACTTCCTTCTTGGAAGGCAAGACCTGCATTTACTTCTGCAACTGCTGTATCGTATTGTTCTTGGTTTATTTTTCCTTGGTCTTTCATTTCATTTAATACGGTTTTAGTACGATTATTAATTTTCTCTATATTTGGTGTTTCTTTAAATGGATTGTATAAGTTTGGAGAATGGTTAATTCCCGCAATGTAAGCACATTGGGCTAATGTTAATTCTGCTGGTTGCTTATTAAAGTAGTAATTTGCTGCAACCTGTACGCCATATACATTTTTTGCTCCTCCTCCAAGAGGAATGGTATTTAAGTAAGACTCTAATATTTGTTGTTTGGACATTTCTCGTTCAATTTGAAATGCTTTTGCAATTTCTTTTACTTTTCTCATGGAAGTTCTATCGTCTTCCCCTGTTGCATTTTTAATAAGCTGTTGTGTAATCGTACTTCCACCATGAGTCGATTGTTTTAATAAATACTTAATGGTTGCACTTGCTGTTCTTGATATATCGACACCACTATGCTCGTAAAAGCGTTTATCTTCTATGGCAATAAATGCATTTGGTAAATATTCTCCCATTTCAGATAGCAAAATAACTTCTCTATTTTCTTCCCCATTTAGTGTAGCAAGTATGTTTCCATTTAAATCCATTAATACACTGTTTTCTATATTAATATTTAAGTCGCTAACACTAATTTTAAATTCATCGCCAAATAGTCCAAAGAATAATCCTGCAAAAACACCTGCTCCAATAATACATGCAATTACTACTAATGCAATGATAATTTTTAAGATTATCTTCAAAGCTCTATGCTTTTTCTTGTTTTTGGCTTTCTTTTCCTTTTTCTTTTCTTTTTTCATCTTTTTTGTTTCCTCACCATTCTCAAATTTTTGGGTTGGTTCCTCTACCGTTTTCATCACTTTTGTTTGCTCTAAATCCGAACTAAAACCTTGTACCGTTTTCATTACCTTTGTTTCGTCTAAAACAGATGATGTCTGTGGTGTATCTTGCAAGGTTTTTATTGGTCTTGTTTCGTCTGTTACTTTTGGTGTGTTTGGCTTTTTCTCTTTGGGTGGTTTTACCACTTTTGTTTGATCTGTCACAGATGGCTTATCCTTTTTATTATCTGGTACCGGCTTTACCACTTTTGTGTCATCTTTTTTCGATGACTTTTTGTTACCTTTTTTATTCCCCATTTAAATGATATCCTCCTTTGTAATCTATCTTTTGTGGTTCTTTTATTCCTATGTTATAAAAATACATAGGACAATTATATTACATTATTGAAAAAAGATAAAGGGTTTTAAGAAATTTTTAATGAAATGTAGTTGCAATTCAGACATAATTCACTTTTAAGAACCCCCAGTCAGCTTCGCTGACAGCCCCCTT
>CAOJHH010000061.1 GCA_948436025.1 uncultured Clostridium sp.
AGGTTTGGACTTCCACCAAACTAGATATTATACACCGAACTGGCGCACCCTTCTTATGATAATTATAACCAATAAGTTAGAAAAAATCAATATTTTTTTGATTTTTTCTAACTTATTGGTTGACATTCGAAAATAAATATTTAGTTTTAAGAACCCTCCGTCAGTCCTTCGGACTGCCACCTCCCTTAAATAAAGGAGGCTTATATAGGGTTTGCCTTCGAAGAAATAGCAGTATACAAAGGTCCCTTTACTTAAGGGGGCTGGCGCGGAGCGACTGGGGGGTTCTTATTCATAAAAATAGGATATAATCCCTGTGTAGATACCCCAGGCTAGTTTGTCTTGATATTCTTCGTTCATTAGTTGTTTTTCTTCTTCTTCGTTAGATAAAAACCCGCACTCTACGATACTGGTTGGTATTTCTACGTTTTTTATAATATAGACATTGTCTATTTTTAAAGGGACTCGTTTATTTTCTTTTTCGATGGCTTGGTTTAAGGAATTTTGGATACTAGCAGCAAGTTTTTTGCCTTGTTCGTTTCCATTTTTATAAAAGGTTTGCCACCCGTAATACTGGTTTTGTGGTATCTTATTTAAATGAATGCTAATAAAAATATCAGCACTTGATTCGTTTCCAATTTTGACTCGATTTTTGATGTCTGAGGATTTTTTTTGCCTTAGGGTTTTGGCGTCTACATCATATATTGCTTTGTCGTCTGAACGAGTAAGAATAACATTACACCCGCTTTGTTCTAGTAATTTTTGCACTTTTAAAGTGATGGCTAAATTGGTTTTTGCTTCGGTAGTACCATTTTTCGACTCTGCTCCTTGGTCTTCTCCTCCATGCCCTGCATCTAGTATAATTGTTTTACCACTTACTGGTAGACTTACTGTTTCTACCGTTTTGTACATGTAATTTGAACCAAATAAAAAACTAAAAATGGAAAGGAATACCGCCCCTAAAATAAGTAACATTCGTTTTCTTTGTAATAAAATCATGTGTTTCTCCTATTTTTCTTTTTTGTATATTATATGTCTGTTACATTTCATTTATGAACAACTAGATTTTTTTATTTCTTTATGCTACAATAATAAGTAATTTATTGTCGATTTTCGGGGGGGTTAATTTTGAAAGAATTAGAAGAAAGAATTTTAAAGGATGGAATTGCTTTAGGAAATGATATTTTGAAAGTAGATTCCTTCTTAAATCATCAGGTTGATCCTGCTTTAATGCAACAAGTCGGTGAGGCTTTTGCTACTCATTTTAAGAAAAAAGGTATTACAAAAGTAATTACTATCGAAAGTTCTGGTATTGTGCCTTCTGTTATGTGTGCTCAAATTTTACAAGTGCCTCTTATTATTTTAAAAAAGCATTCTTCAAAAATATTGGATAGTGATTTGTATTCTACTGAAGTAACATCCTTTACAAAAGGAATTACTTATCCTTTGACTTTATCCAAAAAATATCTTTCTTCTTCTGATACCGTTTTAATTATTGATGATTTCCTTGCTAATGGAGAAGCCGCTAGTGGTGCTATCCGTTTAATGCAAATGGCTCATGCTAAAATTGGTGGTATCGGCATTGTGATTGAGAAGTCTTTTCAACCTGGAAGAAGTAAAATTGAAGCGCAAGGAATCGAAATTTATTCTCTTGCACGAATTGCGAAATTAGATAAAAATTACATTGAATTTATTTCCTAATTTCATTTCTTCGATCAATTACATAACTACTGCCTACTGTGATTTTGGCTAGGTGTTTTACTTGTGCTCCTACTTCTCCGATTTCTAATGTACTGTGGAAGCGGTTTTCTTCTACTTCTACTACACCAATAGAAATGGAAGTTAGGGGGAATTGTTCGATAATTCCTCTTCGGTTTGCTACTTCTACATATCCTTTTTCGGCATCTTCTTTTGAAAAATAGGTTAGTACATTTTCATCAAATTCATGGATGATGTCTTTACAAATTTTTTCATAATCGGTGTTAGATACAAGGGCAATGAAGTCATCTCCACCAATGTGTCCTACAAAACTATTCTCACAGTCGCTATTGTGAATGTTTCTACTAATGGTTCTTGCTGTAAATTTGATGATTTCGTCTCCTTTGCTAAAACCGTATAAATCATTATAGGATTTAAAGTTGTCTAAGTCTACATAGATAACTGCAAATTTTTCTTTTTTTAATAAACGTTTTTTGATTTCGGTTTGAATTTGTACATTTCCTGGGAGTCCTGTTAAAGGGCTTACACGCCTGTTCATATACATTAATCTTACTAAATTTTTAATGGTATAATAGATATAATCTTGATCAATTGGTTTTACAATATAATAGGCTACATTTAATTTTAAAATCGAAATACGATGTTCTTTTTCCCAAGTATTTCCTAATACAATAATGGGGGTAATGCTGTTGTCTTCATCTTCTCTAATTTGAGTACATAATTCAAAGATATCTTTCTTAATTCCTTCTTCATGAATCATAATAAGAGAAGGGATACTTTTAAGAGCAATATCAATATCTTGTGTTTTTACATTTTTAAATTTATATTCTTTTTCTTTTTCAAAGATTTGTTTCATGTTTTTGGTTAATTCTTCATTATCATCAATAATATAAATTTCTTGTACCATAAGTTTCTCCTTTAATCTTTTCCTTTTCTAATACTTTCTTTTTTCTCTTTTAAAAATTCGTTTATCTTTTCAATGGCCTCGGATTTCATTGTTGGAAATGCTTTTTTTAAATGATTGGTTTGACGTATTAGTTTTCGTTTTAATATGGTTTGTTTGTATTTTAATTCTTCAATCACTGCTTGTAGACTTTCTTTATTGACTTGTTTCTTTTCTAGTTCTTCAAGTTTTTCTTTTATGGTTTCGGTAAGTTCTTTTAATTTTTCTAGACTGCCTTTGATATTGCTTACTTTAACGACACTAACAATGGTATCTATCAAAATAGCAAGGCTCACCATGATAACATTAAACATTAAAATATGGCTCGGAATTCGGTCAATTTGACTTGCTAGAAATGGATGAAGGTAACAAATAAAGATCACTCCTAAAAATCCCCAAAATAAAGAATTTAGTAGGCAAACTCTTCCTTTTATATTAAATTTGTTCTCCGTATAATCCCAGTATTTTGTGTGAAATATTTTTTCGAGTAGCCAACCTACTATATACTCCCATAAAGACATAGTAAAAAATGCAATGATGAATAATAAAATGGGATTTTTTTTGTAGCCTTGTAAAAATAATAGCATAAAAGTAGCACCAAATCCGTAGATTGGGCAAAAGGGTCCATATAAAAACCCACTATTGACTGGCTTTTTTTGTAAGTATGTTTTTAATACAGATTCCATCACCCATCCAAAGAACGAATAGATGATGAAATAGGCAATCATTTTTATGATTAGGATATTGTCCATATTGTTTCATTCCTTTTTTAAAGCATAATAGAGAAGGCTTTTGTGATTACCTTCTCTTTTTTGGTTTTATTCTTCTACAATGCATTTACCGTTTACTTCTGTAATACCACCTTCTATATTCTCTGCGACTAGTTCTATTCTGTTTTCTCCTGGAATTAAATCGATGGCATGGTTAATTACTTTTACTTCACCCATATTCATTTGGTATTTTTGACCATTTAATACGAAGTTAACTACTTTTATTTGTTGTTCATCTTCTACATGGATGATTAATCTTTTTCCATCTTGTCTTAATGAAACGGTTGGTCTTTTTACTCCTTTTACTTCAATTTCCTTTGTGGTAATCATGTTATCAATGTTAACGGCTTCTACTCGTAAGGTGTTTTGGCCTAATGGAATTTCTGCTAGTTCATCAATTAGTTTTAAGTCTTCTATATTGGCTTCTATTGTTACATAATTTCCACTATTCCATGTATAACGAATATATTTAAGTCCTTTTGCGTCTTGTGCTTTAATTCGTATTTTATTTTCCTTGGTTAATAGTAATTCAATAACTGGTCTACCATCACCATCGGAAACATATTCTTTTTCGTAAGTAGTTTCTTTTCCTTCTTGGTCGGTAACGGTTATATATAGTTTATTATTGCCAAATGGGAGACTAATTACATCTGAAACCGTTAAACTATTACGTGTTTCTATTGTTTGGGCTGCTTCTTCATTCCAATGATAGGTAACACTAGTAATTGGTTTTGTATGGTTTATTTTAATGGCAAGATTTTCTTGTTCTTTTGTTATGGTTACATCTGGAACGGATGCTTGTACTCCTTTTTTGGTTTCTTCTTTTGTTCCGGTAAACATAGCATATGAACCTCCTACAATTAGGATAGCACCAAATAAAATCATAACAACTGCAAAAAATTTCACAATCTTCTTTATCTCAATTGGACCTTTTGGCTTGTTTTCAGTTTGTAATATTTGATTCATATGGTTTTACACCTCTTCTTTCTAGGAAGATTATACCATAAGGTTTTTTGCTTGTAAACATTTTGTGAAATGATTTTGAAATAAATTCCTTTTACTAAAAAACTAGCATATTGTACGTAATTTAATCTCTTAATTCGTACTCTATGCTAGGTTCTCAATACATGCTTACGCAAAAATTTGATCAAATTCTTCTGCATCAATTTTCTCTTTTTCTAATAGAATTCCTGCTACGGTATGAAGTTTATCCATGTTTGCTTTTAGAATTTCTTCTGCGTTTTGGTAAGCTGTGTCTACAATTTTCTTGGTTTCTTCATCAATGATAGCTGCTGTTTCTTCAGAATATTCTTTGCTTTGGGCAAAGTCTCTTCCTAGGAATACTTCTTCTTGGGTTGAGCCTAAGGCTAAGGTTCCTATACGGTCACTCATACCATATCTTGTTACCATGTTTCTTGCAATTTTGGTTGCTCTTTCAATGTCATTGCTTGCTCCTGTCGAAATGTCGTCTAGAATTAGTTTTTCTGCAACTCTACCACCAAGTAAGGATACAATGTTTTCTTCCATTTCGGATTTTGACATGAAGTTTTTGTCTTCGGTTGGACGATACATGGTGTATCCTCCCGCCATTCCTCTTGGTACAATGGAAATTTGATGTACTGGGTCTTGGGTTGGTAAGAAACGACTAACAACAGCATGACCGGCTTCATGGTAAGCAACTAGTTTGTTTTCTTTTTGGCTTCTTACTCTTGTTTTCTTTTCTGGTCCCATGGTTACTTTTACCATGGCATCTTCTATTTCTTTCATTCCAATTTCTTTTATATCTCTTCTAGCAGCAAGTAAAGCGGCTTCATTTAATACATTTTCTAGGTCTGCTCCTGCAAATCCTGAGGTATTTTTAGCGATGGTTTTTAGGTCTACATCATCTGCTAATTTTTTCTTTTTGGCATGTACTTCTAAAATTTGTTCTCTTGCTTTGACATCTGGTGCGGATACTACAATTTGACGGTCAAATCTTCCTGGTCTTAATAACGCTTTATCTAAGACATCTGGACGGTTGGTAGCTGCTAATACAATAACTCCTTCATTGGTTCCAAACCCATCCATTTCTACTAATAATTGGTTTAAGGTTTGTTCTCTTTCGTCATGTCCTC
>CAOJHH010000062.1 GCA_948436025.1 uncultured Clostridium sp.
ATTTTTAGGGCTAATGTTTAAAAATTTTTGGGACATTTTCCAAAATCATTGACAGGTTTCGGCGAAGTTTTTTTCAATATTTTTCTTGACTTTATGTTGCCTCCATGGTATATTAGTATCACACTTATGTACTATATGAAAGGAGACCCTCGATGAAAAATGAACCACAAGTTATGACAATTGTTAGAAAATCTCCAACTGACGAGCCTATGATAATATCTTCTAATCTCCCTGGCTCTGTTGCTTTTCGAGAAAATGAGGTCAATTTCCTTAGGGAAATGCTTACATATCTTGAAAATGACAGTAAGGAACGTAGACAGCAAGCCGAACGGGTTAGAAGCATCTCAACCTTATAATTTGGCTTTGTCACAAAGCACAACATAGGAACAAGGTTTTATTCTTGTTCCCATGTTGTGCTTTCGTATCACTTTTTCAAATTTGTAATCTATATACTTATTCCTCTACATTTCTTTTTTGACCTCTTCTATTTCTTCTCTTGTTATTTCTACTAATTCTACTATATCTTCTATATTCATTCCTTTTTGTAGCATATTCATAACTACTTTTTTTGTCTTTTCTTTTATTCCTTTTTCTGTTTCATTCCCTCCTCTTTACCTTTCTTTAATCCTTCTTTCATTCCTTTTTCTAATCCCTTTTTTCTTCCTTCTCTTAATCCTTTTTTTAACGCTACTTCTTCTATATAATGCCTCCTTGAATTCTCTTCCCATATGGCAGTTTGTTTAAATTCATTTATTTCTTTTATTACTGCTTCTGATAAGATTTCTTCTACTTTTATTCTTGTTTTGGAAAATATTTTGCTTTTTGAACAAAAGCTTTCTCGAATATTTTTGAATCAATTTGAATTGATATTTTTAATAATATAGATGATTATTATGTTTGAATTTAATAAGATGTTTTTATTATATCATGTATTTGGGTTTTGTAAAGACTTTTTTAATTCTAATTATTAGTATTCATTAATTTTTAATATTTCATTAAAACACTCAAATTAAAAACCATGGAACAATTTTTATTCTTGTTCCATGGTTTGTTTTATTTTATTTGCTTTTTTTCGAATTCTTTGAATTGCCGTATCCACCGATTTTACTTTAGTTCCTAGCTTTTCTGCAATGGCTGCATAGGATTTTCCTTGCTTATAATAATGTAATACTTGTCTTTCAAAATCGCTTAAGCTTTCGTTTATTTTATTTTCAATTGAACTATAATATTCTTGTTTGGTTATCATTTCAGCTGGGTCTTCTATAGTTTTTGCTTCTAATATATCCATAACCGATACATCGTCATTTTCTTCATATGCTGCAGTATTTAGCGAAAAAGCTGAATTTAATGGGATATTTTTTTGTCTGTTCGACGTTTTTAAGGCCGTAATTAATTGCCTTTCAATACACAAGTTTGCAAATGTTTTAAAGGAATTTTGCTTTTGGGCATTGAAAGATTTGGTTGCTTTGTATAATCCAATTAATCCTTCTTGAACCATATCGTCTCGTTCTGCGCCAACCATGAAAAATTTGCTTGCTTTCATATTAACGAGATCATTATATTTATTCATTAGATAGTTTAATGCCATATTATCACCAGATTGTATTTCTCTTATGACTTGTTCATCTGGCATATTTCCATATTGCATTTCATAACTGGTTTGTACCATATGCGTATGTACCTCCTAAGGCTGATTCTATTTGCATTATATTGGTAAACTGTTTCTATGTCAATACTTTTTCGTGATTTTCTTTAACTTTTATGGATTATTTTGTTTTTTATTTCTTCTAATGCTTTTTTTCGACTACTTATGACATTCTTCTCTCGGCTTTCTAACTGGGCGAGTGTTCTTCCATCTTCTAATTCAAAAATTTCGTCAAATCCAAATCCATTTTTTCCTTTTGCCTCTTTTGCGATATATCCTGTAAGAATTCCTGTTCCTACTTGAAAAGTCTCCCCATCGTAATAAGCAATAACGGTTATATTATCTACTTTTCTTCTCTTTTTTTCTAATCCTTGCATTTTATCTAAAATATACTGATTTCTCTGTTTTGCATAACTGTTTCCTGCTTTTTTCTCTCCTAAGAATCTTGCTGTTTTTACTCCTGGCCATCCTTCGTATTCTTTAATGCAAATCCCACTATCATCTGCAATACATGGAATTTTTGTATGCTCATATAATTGTTTTGCTTTCTTTTTTGCATTTTCTTCAAAAGTTTGCCCATCTTCTATTACTTGTATCGTGCTTTTTATGTCGTTTAACGTTATTATGTCCCATTCCTTTAAAATGCTTTGTATTTCTTCTATTTTTCCTTGATTGGCACTCGCCACTAGTATTTTCATATTTTCTCCTTTCTTGTTTTTTAATTATATCATAATTTTAAACAAAAAATATTACATTTTTACTTTTATTGACTTTTTTTTACATTTATATCATAATATCTATATACAAATCTTTGAAGAAGGTGTGGAGATTGCCTAAAATATATTTGGAAAAAAATGTTTTAGATGCTGCTTTTGAACGATTGGAATTTGTGTTTGACCATTTTGAAAACATTTATTTTAGCGTAAGTGGTGGTAAAGATAGTAGTGTTATGGTGCAACTTGCTAATATTGTAGCCAAAAAAAAGAACCGTAAATTTGATGTTTTGTATATCGATTTTGAAGCTCAATATCGCTTAACAATTGAACATATTTATGAATTAAAACAATTGTCACAGATACGAAATTTTTATCATGTTGCTCTTCCTATGGCTCTTCGAAATGCTGTCTCCATTTTACAGCCAAAATGGATTTGTTGGGAAGAAGAAAGTAGAGATTTATGGGTAAGGGATTTGCCAGAAGATAGTATTAATATGAGTAATCATGCTTTTCCTTGGTTTTATAAAGGTCAAGAATTTGAAGAATTTATTTTATATTTTGCAAATTGGTATCAAAGAAAATATAGAGGAAAAGTTGCTTGTGGCGTTGGTATCCGCTCGGATGAAAGCTTGAATCGATTCCGAACGATTACTTTTGAAGGCAAAATTATGTATGAACATAAGCACTGGACTACTAAAATCAAGTTTAGTGATAAATATATTGATGTTTATAATTTTTATCCCATTTATGATTGGAAAACAGAGGACATTTGGGGTGCTGTTAGTAAACTCGATTTATCCTATAACCAAGTATATGAATTAATGTATAAGAATGGTCTTAGCATTCATGAACAACGCTTATGCCAACCTTATGGAGATGACCAAAAAAATGGTCTTGACCAATTTAAGGCTTTGGAATATGATACTTGGTCTAAGGTAGTAAATCGCGTGAATCGGTGTGAATTTTGGTAATATTTATTGTAGAACAACTGCTCTTGGAAATTTACGAACGTCGAAACCGGATTTTATGACTTGGGAAGAGTATACGGTTTTCTTGCTTGAGAGTATTGGTATTTATAATAGTGATTTAATGCTTCATTATTATCGAAAAATTAAAAAGTTTGCTTATTGGTATAAGAAACGTGATAATATTGATATTCCAGATATTCCAAATGAAGCAGATAGTAAATTAGAAACTCAAAAAAAGGTTATCTCTTGGAGAAGAATTGCAAGGTCAATTGAAAAAAATGATTTTTATATGAAACGTCTTTGCTTTGCTCAAACAAAAACAGATGATGAGGAGCTTCGAAGGTTGATTCACAAATGGGATAACTTATTAACCGTGGATACGGTTTCTGATGATAAGGATTTAATAAATTTTATAGAGGAAGAGGTGAAAAAAGATGATATTGAAACTGACCAATAAAGATACACATTTTTATAATTATATGGGAAAATTTTTTGGTTCTCGTATTGTTCAAACAGAAACAAAGGATCGCATTTATGATGACAATAATAAAGTTTGGTATATTTATGTTGATTCTGAAAATAAACCTTATGGTTTTATTTCTGTTTGTGATGGAATTATTAAAAATATTTATTCTAATAATAATGATTATCTAAGGGAATTGTTAAAAAAAGTTTCTACTGATATGCAAATTGAACCAAGTATTGTTTCTAAGTTATATGAAGATTTGTATCAGGAGTGTGGATTGATTGTCACCTATTTAGATAATTATAAACATTTTGTTATGATTCGAGGTGAAAAATAATTGAAGAAAATTGATTTTCCTGTGCTAAATGTAAAGATGGTTGATATTAACAAAGTCATTGCAAATGATTATAACCCAAATAAAGTAGCACCTCCTGAAATGAAACTTCTAAGGCATTCTATTGAGGAAGATGGTTATACTCAACCAATTGTTGCTTACTATGATAAGGATAACGATCGTTATATTGTTGTGGATGGTTTTCATCGTTATCGTTGTGCAAAAGAGTATTTTCATTTAAAAGAAATTCCTATTGTTACCATTGATAAGGATTTAAGCAATCGCATGGCGAGTACCATTCGTCATAATCGTGCAAGAGGCACTCATCAAATTATTGATATGTCTAAAATCGTGATTGATTTAAGTAACAATGGATGGGAAGATGACCAAATTTCAAAACATTTGGGAATGGAATTAGATGAGATTATTCGTCTAAAACAAATTAGTGGATTAAAAGAAGCGTTTTCGAATCACATTTTCAGTAAGTCTTGGGAAGAATTCGAAGACAATCTAAAAAAAACCACTTAAGCTCATTTTTATACAAACTCTATCCCTAGCATTTGTGGATTATAACCACATTACTAGGGATATTTTTTATGGTTTGGTATTTTTTTTGTACTTTTGCATATACTATAATGAGGGGTATCTCAAGATTTTTATATTTTTTTAGGATAAAGCTTGACATTATGCCCAAAAACGATTATACTATACAAGTACATCGCGAGGTGGAGCAGTTGGCAGCTCGTTGGGCTCATAACCCAAAGGTCGCA
>CAOJHH010000063.1 GCA_948436025.1 uncultured Clostridium sp.
AAACAGTAAATAATGACATTACACCATTTAAAGCAATTTTAAATGATATGTATGCAAAGGATATATCAAAAAAGATTAGAAGTGTTTTTAAGGAAAAACAAAAGCAAGGAGAATATTTATGCAGTATACCAGCATATCGGTTATAAAAAGGATTTAACAAATAAAAACAAATTGGTAATTGATGATAATGTTGCAGATGTAGTAAGAAAAATATTTGATATGTATGTAAATGGTACAGGAAGTAAACTTGTTGTTGAATATTTAAATAAAAATCATTATTTAAGTCCATCAGGATATAGAAAGACTGGTATTGTTCAAAATGAAAATAAAACAAATTATTTTTGGAATGCAACTACTGTATGTGATATGTTAAAAAACGAGGTTTATATTGGAAATACTGTTCAAAATAAGGTATCTGTTGTTTCATATAAAGTAAAAAAACTTCGTAAGGTGGAAAAAGAAAAACATATAAGAGTAGAAAATACACACGAGGCGATTATTGATAAAGAGGTATTTGAGAAAGCTCAAATAATACATAAAGAACGAGCAAAAAAAGTTGTAAAACAATATGACTATCTATTACGAGGATTGATATATTGTAAACATTGTCGGTTGGCAAATGCAAATTGTATTAAAAGTAAATCATAATAGCAATTGTCCAAAGATTCCATACATTGTAGATACAGGTTATCAAAAAAGAGATTGCTATGTAAGAAATTTGAATTATCCAAAATTTGAAAAAAGGATATTAGAAATTGTAAGGCAAGTTTGTAGAATATATGCTAATCGAAAAATGTTAGAAGAGACTTATAAAAAAGTAAAAGATAAATCAATAGATTTAGTGGCATCTATAAAAAAACAAATCGAAACAATAGATATAAAGATAGCTAATATTAATAAAAATTTAGATAGCTCATATAATGATAAATTAAATGGGATATTGTTAGATACTGATTTTGTAAGAATATCTGAAAGGTTTATAAAAGAGAGAGAAAAACTAGAAAGTGAAAAGAGTGAATTGACAGATAGGTTTCAATCATTACAAGGTCAGCAAACTATCAAAAATAAAAATGATGAAGAACAAATTAATAAAACAATTAATGATTTTTTAGAAATGAAAGAAATAGATAAATCTTCTTTATTTAGATTAATTGATAAAATAGAGATAGACAAAGACAAAAACGTTTTTATTTCATTTAACTTTGCACCATTAAATGCAATAAATGAAAACATAGATGA
This sequence comes from uncultured Clostridium sp., assembly GCA_948436025.1. Lineage (GTDB taxonomy): Bacteria > Bacillota > Clostridia > TANB77 > CAG-508 > RGIG8482. Next base: position 1,240 of record CAOJHH010000063.1, read on the forward strand.
GTTTATTGAAATAGAAGAAATTTTACAAAATGATAAATTACCTAAAAATAATATTGGATAGAGAAAGTTCTAATAAGAATTAAGTATATGATTAATGTAGTATAATCTACATTATTTTTTAAAAACAAAAAGGTGGAAGTTAATCAAACTTTCACCTTTTAAATTCGCTTTCCAACCATCTGGAAATGGAATGGTTGCAAACGAATCCGCAATTTTTTTAGCTCTTAAAAAGGCAGAGGAATCCTTAGGCAAATTACCAGTTACCAAATCCACGCCATCTGGATTTACCATAGGGCATAAGTGAATCGTAACCTCATGTAATAAATTTCGAACCGAAATGCCAAGTAGATTAGAATCGAAAACATAGGATTCTGCCATATTTTCAATAAACTTCATTAAAACCGGAGTGGTAATCCACTCATTGGCATGAAAACTCGCATTATAAAATACTTCCTTTGGACCAGTTCCAAGAGTAACCACCCATAAGGGTTTTCCAAGCACACTATAACCAATGGTTTGCATCTTTAAAAAAGGGTAGGTTTTTAATAATTCTTGCAAATTATTTTGTAAAACCGTAGAGGAATAAGGAATATTTGTAGAAACGATACTCATAAAATCACCTAAATTATGATATGAAGGTAGTAAAAATAAGGTGATTAATAAAGAATAAAAAACGATATACATATATCGTTAAAAAATGCATATGATAACCATATCATTTTTCTAATAGAAAAGGAGAAATATATGGGAGCATTCGACCGTTTTTGGGAAAAAGGAAATTTATTAAAAAAGACCATTGTAATCGATAATACTTTTTATGAAAAACTAAATGAATTAGCAAAAACAAAGTATCAAACTTCAACCAATCAATTAATTAATGCTTGTATTGAAGAATTACTTCGAACTAAAAAAATAAATATTTATGTAAGACCCAAAGGCGAAATATCAGAGCAACGCTCACTACTCATTCGAGAAGAACTATTTGAAGGATTAGAGAAAATGCGAGAAGAATACAATTTGTCTATCTACAAATTAGTAAACATCGCTATAAAAAACGCCTTAGAAGAAATAGAGAGTGTTTAATTACTTCGACTAAAATAAAAACGTAGGGGCTTTGCATTGGTCGTCTGTTTCTTAAAAAGAATGGACGTGTCATGCACGCCCCTATAGAAACAAGAAAGAAATTGTATCATAAAGCAAATTTAACCTACCGACTCCGTATGGTTTAAGAGAATTTGAGAGACAATCGCAACACTTTCTTCCTCCTCTATTTCCATTTTCTTAGGTCTTGTTTTAAACAAGCCAAACCCTTTACGTTCTTGCTTTTTCTTTACAGCCTCATAATCTACCACAAAACTTGGCTCTTTTACATTTGGCTTTTCTTCTTTTACTGGCTCTTCCGTAGGTTCTAACAAATCGTCCATAAAATTCATTTGCCCACTTAACACATTCTTATCCTTTTTGCCAGTTTTGGGAGAAACTGGTTCTTGTGCTACTGGAGTAGAACGTTCCAAATAATCCTGTATTTGAACAACCTTATGGTTTAAAGTATCAATATCCAAACTAGATGTCGGTTTGTTTTTTACTTCCTCTAAGATTTGCGTAAAAAAGGTCTCCAAATGTGCCATTCGGTTTTCCAATTCACCAAACTGTTTGGTATGCTTTGAATTTCCCATTTGATAAATTTGTTTTAATATTTGTAGCTCCTCTAACACAACATTCGAAGAAATATCTGGTTTTGGCATTTCCAAAATATGCTGCAAAATAGTTTGGTACAATACCTTTAGTTCGGCAAGTTCTTGTGCATTTTTGTTTAATATATCAGTAAAAGCTAGAAGAGTATGATTAGAAGGCAATTCCTGTTGTTTAAAAGTATCGATAGGGACATCTTTGGAAGGCTCTTCGTTTTTCGTATCTTCCATAAAAGAAGGTATGGTATCAGTTAAAGAAATATCTTCCCTATCCTCTACAAAAAGAGGCATATCGAAAAGCGTATCTTCCGTATCATCATTTACAATAGCAGAAGAAACCTCGTGGGTTCCATAATAGTAGCCATTTTGATACGATGTTCCACTTAAGGTAGCCATATTAAAAACAGCGCCACCAATGTTTCCGCCCACCAATTCAATCGACTTTTTCATTTTTAGCAAGGTATCCAATTTCGTTGTTTTATTTGCGGTAACCAAAATAGTACAATCCACCATCTTAGAAAGAATAATACTATCCGATACTAACATACAAGGAGTACCATCACAAATTACCACATCATATTGTGTATTTAGAGTTTGCAATAATCGTGCCATATGAGAAGAAGATAAAAGCTCCGAAGGATTTGGTGGAACAATTCCAGAAGTCATCACATGCAAATTCGAAAGATTGGTCTTACGAATAAAATCCTTTATATTTACCTTTGCTCCCTTTGTTGCAATTTCTGAAAGACACGTAGACAAGCCAGCCTCATTTTGTAACCCAAAAATCTTATGCACTCTACCTTTTCGCATATCAGTATCAATCAAGATTACCTTTTTTCCAGAATTGGCAAAAACCATCGCCAAATTAGAAGAAACAAAACTCTTCCCTTCCGACATATCCCCACTAGTTACCAAAATGGTATGAAATGCCTTATTTTGAATCGAAAACATCACATTTGTTCGAAACGTTTTAAAACATTCCGAAATAGGAGAATTGGGAGACTCCTTTACAATGAGTTCCGCATTTGTTTTACAAAAAGGAATGCTCGCAAGCACACTTAAATCAGTGTAATCCTCAATATCTTTTTCCGATTTAATCGTGTTATCTAGCAAATAGAAAATAACCACCAAACCAAAAGAAGCCACAAGACCAAACATAAAAAACATCATCAAATCCTTGGCATGGTGAATATTATAAGGCGTATTAGAAGGTTCTGCTTCATCCATAATATAAATATTATTTACATGATACAATGAACCAACCTCTTTTGAAAAAACCTCTAATAATTGGTTAGTAATACGAGAGGCAAGTTCTGGATTGGCATTCGAAACACTAATCTTAAAAACCTGTGTATTATTAACGGCTTCCACTTGCACCAAAGGTGCTAGCTCCTGAGCACTCATATCTAAATGTAATAAAGTAATGACTTGCTCTAAAACCGTGTTACTTTTTGCAATTTTGGTGTAAGTAGAAAGCAAATTTTTATTTAACGAAATATCATTTCCGTGTAATGGCTAAATCGGAGGTGATTTCCTCTTTAGCACCTTCATTTTGTACCAAAACCACCGTTGCTGAAGAACGGTACATTGGAGTTACATAATAGTAACTATAAAAATAACCAATTAAAACAAAAAGAAATAGAAGCAGTAGGACAAAAAACTTACTGTTCCATAAAACTTTTAAAAATCGATTACTATTAAAACCTTCCACTTTTCTCATCACCGATGATTATTATAACATATTATGGAAACAAAGTCAAATTTTAGATAACAAAAAAATCACAAAATCCTATTGCGAAAAAGAAAGTTTCATTATATAATAGCAAAAGTACAAAACTCTTATACTTGTATGGAGAACAACTCTGATAAAAAGCTATGAACCTTGTCAGGT
>CAOJHH010000064.1 GCA_948436025.1 uncultured Clostridium sp.
TTTTTAGGGCTAATGTTTAAAAATTTTTGGGACATTTTCCAAAATCATTGACACACTATCTTTGTTCCTTAATCTCTTTTCTTGTTGCTGTTACAGTTCTTTTGGTAAAATAATAAAATTCTTAAAACCCCCAGTCGCCTATGGCGACAGCCCCCTTAAGTAAAGGGGCCTTTTAATAGTCATTCCTTCAAAGCCTTTTTCTTGTCTCTAATTGTGTTTATTATTACAATGATTGAACTAATGATAACAAACAAATAGAAATTGATTCCTCGGTTTAATAGCATGGCACTTTTTAATAGGTCTTTCGTAAAGATTGAACTGAAAATGGCAAGAAAGCCTCCTTCACTTACTCCAATTGCTCCCGGTGATGGAATACCAGATACTGTAGCGTATAATACCGATTGTAAAGTGATAATTTCAAAAGCATTGTGTCCTTGTAGTCCAAAAGAGCAATATACCCAGTAAGAAATACTATAAAATATAATATATTGTAAATAAGTGGTAAGAAGGGTTTTTATAATTAATTTTCCGTTCTTTTTTATATATTTTGCACTGCCTTGGTATTTGGTTAGTTCACTTTCAAAACGCTCTTGTTTTTCTTCGATGTTTTTTACTTTAAAAAAGGTTAGTATTCGAAGGGTAATTTGAATTATCCAATTGGTCATTCTTTTTGAAAAGATAGATATTAGTAGTAATGCTAGAGCGGTTAAGTTTAATGTTACCCCTAGAATTAGAAACCAGATAAGTACTGTGTTTAAATATTGGTAATTGAAAATAAGACTAAATAAAGCAATAGAAATGGTAACAATTTGAACACAGCTTAAATTGATTAATAGTGTTAATGTAGAATTAGCAATCGAAATGTTATCTTTGTGCATATAATAGACTTGCATTGGCTGTCCTCCACTTGCTGCTGGCGTAATGGAACTAAAGAAAAATCCAATAAACGCAATTTTCAAGGCTTTTGGAAAGGATAGATTTTCATTTAAAGTTCGTAGGGTTCTTCTAATATTAATTGCTTCACAAGAAAGATATAGTATCATACAAAGAACGGCAATCAAAATAAATTCCTTTTTGACACTAAATACGATATTTATGATTTCTGTAATATCTTGGTCTTTTAAAATGATGTAAAAAGTGATAATGATTAATATAAGAAATAAAATGAAATTTTTTACTAACTTTTTGGTTCTTTTCATAAACGTGCTTCCTTCCCCTCTCAATTATCTATTATCTTCCTTTTTGCTCATTTCGTCAACCACATTTTTCTTAAAATTTTATTAATACGTAAGAACCCCTAGTCCACGAAGAGGACTGGGGGTTCTTAATACTAATTTTATCATACTGTACATACAATTAAAAAGGGGGTTTTGCAAAGTGAGTGTTTGGTTTCGTTTTATGATTGGGATTTTGATTGGTGCTGGAGCTATTTTGCCCGGTATTAGTAGTGGGGTTTTGTGTGTTGTTTTTGGAATTTATGATAGGTTAATTGAAAGTGTATTGGGATTTTTTAAGGATATGAAGAAAAATACCTTATTTTTGTTTCCAATTGTAATTGGGGTGGCAATTGGAGTGGTTTTATTGGGGAATGTTTTAAAGATATTATTTGAAAGTTATCCATTTCAAACAAAGTGTGCTTTTTTGGGGTTAATATTAGGGTGCATTCCTAACTTATTTCATATTGCGAATTCCAAAAAAGGTTTCCGATTGCATTATATTGGTTATACTGTTTTATCTTTTATTTTTACACTTATTCTATTAGGTTTCGAAAATGCTCTACCAACAAATACAATGGCTACCACTTCAAACACATTATTTTTGGTTCTTAGCGGTTTTGTTATGTCTGCAGGGGTAGTTGTCCCCGGGGTTAGTAGTACGGTTTTATTAATGATTTTAGGAACCTATGAAACTTACCTAAATGCTATTTCTACGGTTAACTTGTCTATTCTATTCCCCATGGGAATTGGACTTACAATAGGGGGATTGCTATTTCTAAAATTAATCCAATTCCTACTAAAAACACATTTTTCAGAAACATATTATACGATTATAGGTTTTGTACTAGGTTCTACACTAATCCTAGTCCCTAGCCTAAAATTTAATATTACCAGTATTTTTTCCATTGCTATACTTATTTTTTGTTTTTGGCTTGGAAAACAATTAGAAGCAAAAAGCGATTCCTAAGATTTCTCTTAAAGAATCGCTTTTTGCTTAGTACTGTGTACAATTTACACAGTAATGAAGTACTGACTTAACTCACAAGCCACAAGAAAAGAAATCCAGCCTAGCCATCTGCTGTTCCTGCCGTTTGGCTTTTGCTGCTCTTTTTATCTGCCGAGCCTGTTCCTTTTTTGCCTTTTCTCTTTCTCTTTTCTTTTTTGACATTGTTTTACCTCATTCTTTCTACAAATTTATTGTAACAATGCTATTATAACACATTCCAATCCTTATGTCTACTTTTTTCGCCTTAAAATCCAGTCTTTTTTAACAGGAATTGGCATGTGAATTTTTACGGTTTGTCCTGCTTTTCCTGGGTTAACAAATTCAACTTCCTCGTCTGTTTCGGAATCCCATAACTGGTCAATCGTAAAACAGTACGACTCTAATTGGTTTGGAATTAGAATTTCTAACATATCTCCTATTTTTAAGCGGTTTTTCACCTCCATAACTGTTTTTTCTGGGTGATACGAAATAATTTTACCACCAAATTCATAGTCTGGATTATATTGTTTACCTTCATATTCTTGAAAATCTTTATTGTTTCTATCATTAAAATAAAAAGTCGTTAAACCTCTTGTTTTTACTTTTTCAAGTTCTTTTACATATTTGCTACCATCATAAGTTTCTGGAGCCTTTATATAATCATCAATTGCATTACGATAAGTATTAATAACCGATGCCAAATAGTATTCCGTTTTTAATCTTCCCTCAATTTTTAAGCTATCTACTCCCATTTCTATAATTTCTGGTAGTTCCTTTACTAAGCATAAATCTTTTGAAGAAAAAATATAAGTTCCTTTTTCATCATGCTCCACTGGCATTAGATTTCCCGGATTATTTACTTCTTCAGCATACACATTATATGCCCATCTACAACTTTGAGCACAGTCCCCTAAATTAGCACTCCTAGAAGCTAAAAAATCACTTAAAAAGCATCGTCCTGAATAACCAAAACAAATTGCTCCATGTACAAAGATTTCGGTTTCTAATGGTATGGGAGTATGATTAATAATTTCTCGAATTTGTTCTCCATGCAATTCACGTGCTAAAATAACACGCTTTGCCCCATTTTTATACCAAAAGTTAGCACTATGAGCACTTACTACATTAGCTTGTGTGCTAATATGAATATCAATATCAGGAGCCTCCTGTTTTACAACATCGACAACTCCCCCATCTGCTACAATAATGCCATCTGCCTTTAGTTCATTTAACATTCTAGCCTGTTTACGGATTTCCTCATACATCGTATCCCAAGCATAAATGTTAATAGCAACATATACTTTTTTACCAATACTATGTGCATAATGAATCGTATTTGCTAAATCATCATCTTCCATTTCGGCACGACTTCTTAAAGACAAGGAGGAAGTTCCTGCATATACTGCATCTGCTCCATACAAAAATGCAATCTTTGCTTTTGAAAATGACCCTGCTGGGGCCAATAATTCTGGCTTTTTCATATATCTCTACCTCTTTTACTTCATATTTCGACACTATTATATCATGTTTATGTACCATTTGGAAGAAAGTTTCTATAAATTTTCTAGTGCTTATTATATTCCATGCACTTTTCTTCTAATAATTTAAAATCACATGTTCTTTTGGAAATTTTTGAGAATTTGTTTTTATTTTTTTCATCGTATAACTTAGTTGCTTTATATGAAATAATATTAGCGTTTTTTCTTAAAATTGCTAATTCAATTTGTAGAAAATAAATATACTTCCTTTTATCTGTCAAATTATAAAATTGTCTATAATTATCAATTTCACTATATTTTAATATTCTTGCATTCTCTGGTCTTACTGGTATCATATTGTTTAAATTTAAAACAGATAATAGCTTTTTATTATTATCGTAAATTTTAATAATATCAATATCATCTTTCATTTTTGAATACTTTTCAAGTTTCTTTATTTTATTTCCCACAGAAGAGATTGGAACATAATAGTCGAAATCATGAATTGTAATAATAATACCAATATATGGTTTTAATTTATCATTATATTCACTATATTGAACTCGATTATCTGCCTTTCTTAAATAATTTACATATTCTTTGTCTACAATGTACCATTTTAAAGTTTGTTTCATACCTATTCCTCCTTTCCATAAAAATAAAGTAGGAAGTTTTTTATATAACCTCCCACTTGTTTTACAACTGTTTTTAACCGGATACAGGAAAACCGCTTTATATGACTGTTTTTGATTGGATACAGGAAAACCACTTTATATAACTGTTTTTAACTGGATACAGGAAAACCGCTTTTAATACATTTCTGTATCTCCTTTAGTATATTCATCATAGCATATTTTAACCACGTTTTCAAGTTTTTTTTGAAAAATGTATGAGTTTTTTTCGTTGGGGAACTCCCTAGATTTCAACATTTTTAAGCTC
>CAOJHH010000065.1 GCA_948436025.1 uncultured Clostridium sp.
ACTACTGTATCAATGATTTTGACTTCTTTTAAACCAGTCAATTCACGGATTTAGGCAGTTATAAGCGGTTTCCTGTTTTGGTAATATGTAAACTAAAAAATAATTGCATATGAAAAATAAGAGTGGTATAATAAGAAACAAATGTAGAATGAATTGTTATGAATATGATATACTAGTTTAAAGAAGGGAAGAAAGAAAATGACAGGTATGAAAAAAGAAATCATTGAATGGGGAATTTGTATTGTAATTGCTGTTGTAGTAGGATTATTTTTGAAATATTTTATTGGAGTTCCTACTCTTGTTAAAAGTACATCAATGGAACCAACATTAATTGAAAAGCAACGACTTATTTTAAATAGAGCTTCGGTACGAATAGCAAGGCAAATGCCAAAAAGAGGAGAAATTATTACTTTTGAAGCACCAACCAGTGGAGAAGTTTCGTTATCACAAGTAGATATAAATAACCCAGTTGCAAAATATAATTATCCATTCTCTGGAATATTCTCAAAATTTGTATACCATGTGTTAGAAATTGGAAAACAAAGTTATATAAAAAGAGTAATCGCATTACCAGGAGAACATGTTCAAATTAAAAATGGAAAAGTTTATATTAATGAAAAAGAATTAGATGAACCATATTTGGCAAATAATGTAGTAACAAGAAGTGATATTTATTCAGATTTCATTGTGCCAGAGAACTGTATTTTTGCCATGGGAGATAACCGAGAAAATAGTAGAGATTGTAGAGCCTTTGGGTGTATTCCTTTTGAAAAAATAGAAAGTGTTGTTTGGATACGCTTTTGGCCATTTAATTTGTTTGGAAAAGTAGAATAGAATAAAAAAGAGGGAGCATAGATAGAATGTTAATCATTCAATGCTCCCTTTTTTCATATTATAGGCGGAACAAAACAAGGTTTGTTAATTGCAACCTCCCAAGGTTCACATGGCTTATCAAAAGTGCTTCCTAAAGGTGAGCACCAAGCAGAAGGACCTTCTCCCAAAGGTGCAGAGCCATTAAAGCATTGACAGTCTCTACAAGAGTAAACAATTGGCTCATCTACCATTTCAGTATTCCGCTCTTCCAAAGAAGAAGTGTCAGAAGTCATTTTTGCCATAATATTTCTCCTTTCTGGAATTAAAAATTTAATATAAACATAATATCATGAACTGGGATTTGTGTCAACTAAAAAACATAATGAAATCGACAAAAAATATTTCAAATTCTTGTATTGTAGCAGGAATTATGATATAGTGTATAAAGAAAAAAGGAGATTAGGAAATATGGTTAATTTAAAAACAGTAAAAGTAAGTAAGAACATTAATATTAGTTTTCGAAAACCAAAAAATGAGTTAAGCGAATATGAAATTGCGAAAAAGCAGTTTGAAGAAATATTAGAAGAAGCAGAAGATGATGTTAGAAACGGAAGATTAGTTTCATATGAAGAAGTAATAAAAGGCGAATTGAAATTGGTGGAAAGTAAAATACCAGAGTTATCAGAAGAAGAGCAAATAGAAGCAAAGAAATTTTTAGAATATTTGAAAGAAGATATTATTGATTAAGTATAAAATTGATTTTACTTCAAAAGCTCAATCTGATTATTATAATATAATGGAGAAATCTTTTTATATCCATTTCAATTATTATCAAAAAATTCGCGAAGAGTTTCATTCAAAAATTCAAAACATATTAGAAAATCCTCATATGTATCCTATAATTCAAATAAAAGATTTTAGAAAAGCAAGTGTAGATACGTACATAATAATTTATAAAATTCATATGGATACAGTCATTATCCAAAGAATATTTTCAAGTAAAATTTCATATACAGAATATTTGTAGTAATAATTTTATTATAACCATATAGCGATTTGTAATCGCCAAAGGCGATAACACAGGTTATTTATTTCTACTACTATTTGTTGTATTCAATTTTCTTTTTTGATATAATAGGAAAAGAAAATTTAGGAGAAGAAAAATGGTAGCAGAAGTTATTGTAAATAGTACTGTTAAGAATTTAAATAAAACATTTGATTACCATGTACCAGTAGAGCTTACTGGTACTATTAAGCTTGGAGACCGAGTTTTGTTGCCATTTGGGAATATGAAAACCTTGGAGGAAGGTTTTGTTGTGGGGCTAAAGGAAACTTCGGCGTATAAGGTAAAGGATATTGTTAGTATTCAAGAGGGATTTTCAATTTCGGAGGAAAAGATTGAACTTGCAAAATGGATGGCGAAACGATATTTTTGTAATATAGCAGACGCAATAAAAATGATGTTACCACCGGGAACTTCTACGAAGGTAATTAGCAATCGTGTTAAAGAGAAAAATTTGAATTTTGTGTATTTAAAAAAAGACATAGAGGAAATTGAACAAGCAATTGAAGAAAAAAAGATTAAATCAGATAAACACATTCGAACACTTCGTTTTTTAGAAGAAAATGATGGCGTGTTAACAACAGATTTAGAAATGTTTTGTGATGTTTCAAGAGCTATTATGAATACCTTAGAAAAAAATGGATATATTGAGATTATCCAAAAACAAGTAGAAAGAAATCCATTTCTTCATAAAGTCATAAAACAGGACAGAAAGTTAGAACTAACAAATGAACAAAAAAATGCCTATGAATCAATTAAACTGGCTATGGAACAGAAGAAATTTGAAGAATTTTTAGTTTATGGGGTAACTGGCTCACGGAAAAACTGAAATCTATTTACAATTAATGGAAGAAACCATAAACAAACAACAATCCGCCATTATGCTAGTGCCAGAAATTTCATTAACTCCACAAATGGTAGACCGTTTTATTGCAAGATTTGGGCAAGACCGTATTGCTGTTTTACATAGCAAATTGTCTGTGGGAGAACGCTATGACCAATGGAAACGAATTGAAAGAGGAGAAGCCAATATCGTAATTGGAGCACGTTCTGCTATTTTTGCACCAATTATCAATTTGGGACTAATTATTATGGATGAAGAGCACGATGACTCTTATAAATCCGAAATGGCACCACGCTATCACGCAAAAGAAGTTGCAAGAAAACTAGCCAAACATGCCCATATTCCACTAGTATTAGGAAGTGCAACGCCAGACATTACTACTTTTTATAAAGCAAAAAATAAGGAAATAACTTTACTTACCCTAACCAAGAGAGCCAATCATTCTAATTTACCAAAAGTAGAAATTGTTGATTTACGAGAAGAATTAGCCATAGGAAATAAGACGATGTTAAGTAGAAACTTATATCAAAATATGCAAGAGAATTTAAACAATAAACATCAAACCATTTTATTTTTAAACCGTAGAGGATTTTCTACATTCATTATGTGCCGTAATTGTGGCTATACTGTAAAATGCAAAAATTGTGATATTACATTAACGTATCACATAAAAGAAAATAGATTAAAGTGTCATTATTGTGGTTATGAACAAGACAATGTTACTATTTGCCCAGAATGTGGAAGTAATAAAGTAAAATACTTTGGTTCAGGAACTCAAAAATTAGAAGCACAAATAAAAAAAATATTTCCCAATGCTTCTACGATTCGAATGGATGTTGACACGGTTTCCAAAAAAAATTCTCATGAAGAAATTTTAAATCATTTTCGTGAAGAAAACATCGATATTTTAATTGGAACCCAAATGGTAGTAAAAGGACATCATTTTCCAAATGTAACTCTGGTAGGAGTAATTGCAGCAGATGGCAGTTTAAACATTGATGATTACCGAGCAAGTGAAAGAACATTTCAAATACTAACCCAAGTAGCAGGAAGAGCAGGAAGAGAAAATTTACCGGGAAAAGTCATCATTCAAACTTATAACCCAGACCATTTTAGTATTGAATGTGCTAAAAATCAAAATTACGAGGAATTTTATCGGAATCGAAGAAAACTTAAGAAAACAATTGAAATATCCACCATTTTGCGATATAATAGTAATCGGTATTAGCGGGGAAAATTTGAATGAGGTACAAGAAACTTCAAATACGCTATATACAAAGTTGGGAGAAAACATAAAACGAAAAGAAGTAGATTTAGTAGTGTATACACCAAGACCAGCACCAATCGATAAAATCAAAAATCGATACCGTTTTCGTATTATTTTAAAAGGAACCTTTGATGACGTCGCCAATAGAGCAATACAAGAAGTTTTAGAGGAAAGTTATCAAAAAGGAATGAAAACAAGAATTGTTGTGGATATTAATCCAAGTAGTATGATGTAATAAGAGGGGGAAAAACAGTGGCAATCCGTACCATAAGAGAAGAAGGAGACGAAATTTTAAAGAAAGTATCAAGACCAGTAGAAGAAATTGATGAAAAACTACAAATACTAATTGATGATATGATAGAAACCATGCATAAATTTAATGGAGTAGGGCTAGCAGCAGTACAAGTAGGTGTATTAAAACGAGTTGTTGTCATTCATATTGATTATGAAAAAGAGGAACCACTTATTTTAATTAATCCAAAAATCATGAAACAAAAAGGAGAACAGGTAGTAGAAGAAGGATGCTTAAGTTTTCCAAATAAATTTGCAAAAGTAGTAAGACCA
>CAOJHH010000066.1 GCA_948436025.1 uncultured Clostridium sp.
TAGGTTTGGACTTCCACCAAACTAGATATTATACACCGAACTGGCGCACCCTTCTCTTTTTGCTTATTATACCAATAGCAAATAATTTTTTCAACAAATTTTCATAAAAACCTCTTTAATGCTTGACAAATTTGTTAAAAATTAGTATACTCTTATAGTGATTTAAAAAACGCTAAAATTTAAAAGATATATACATATCAAGCGAAATAAGGAGGGAATAAACATGGCACAACCAAAAAGAAGATGGTCAAAAGCAAGAACAGGATTAAAAAGATCAACATGGAAATTAGATAAGCCAAACTACGCTGAATGTCCACATTGCCACGAACCAGTAATGCAACACACTGCTTGCTCAAATTGTGGATACTATGACGGAAAAAAAGTTATGGCTGGAAAAAATGAAGAAAATAACTAATAAAAATAACACCTTGGAAGGTGTTGTTTTTTTACGTAAAAGAAGGTCGACATTGTAACTTGTCGACCTTCTTTCTTGCCCCATCTTTTTTCTTATCTCGGTACCAATAAGTAGCTTACCTCAACATTCTTGACATTGGTTACATCCATGTCGATTCCTAAGGACTTCGGCCGCCCATTGTTCAAATGAATGAGGATATCTTCCGGTACTTTGGAAATCTGAAAATGCTCAAGAACTCTTGGGTCATTCTGAAAATTCTCGATACGTAAGAAAAGAGCCGCATTTGTCAATGCCCATGCCCGCACTCTTTCATCTAGTGCAATTGCATACTTCTCCACACACACATCACTCTGTTTAAAGACAACTTTTTGTGCATTCACACCGTTAACCTTTACCCCTAAGTACAAGAGGAGTGATGAAATCATAAGGTCGGTCGGTTCTACAAAGACCTTATTGGCTTCGAAGTCATATAACGGCTGTACATTTACCCGATTTGTCGCCAAAAATTCGACTACAATCTGTAATGTACGAGGGTTCTTTTCTCCTTTCTCAATAGCTTTTAATAAATCTGCTACATTTGTGAATTCCGCTTTCATAGTTAATTCCTTTCTTTTTGAAACTTTGTTAACAGTTGCTATTTTGGGGCATACATTACCTGCTTATTTTTGCATTATTAAAAGTATATCACTCTTTATGTTAATTTACAACATTTTTACATAAATTTGTTAAACTTTTTTATTATTTTTGTGGTTTTCTACAAATATCACAAAAAGGACCTGCATGATATGCTGGCCCCTACTGACACTATTTTATTCATAATCTATTTTACAAAAGCACTATATGCCTTATACGCACAATATACATCAAATTTACTGGTTATCTCATATGGTGCATGCATTGATAATACTGGTACACCACAATCAATCACATCAATTCCCTTTGCTGCTAAAATAAGTGCAATGGTTCCTCCACCGCCTACATCTACTTTTCCTAATTCGCTTACTTGGTAAGGAATATTTTCTTTTTCAAATATATTTCTTACTTCGGCTACAAATTCGGCATTTGCGTCTGACGCACCTGATTTTCCTCTTGCTCCTGTGTATTTGTTTAGTCCAATTCCTTGACCAATAAAAGCGGCATTGTTTTTTTCGGAAACAGAGGCATAAATTGGGTCTAGTCCTGCGTCTACGTCTGCTGATAACATTTTTGAATGGCAGAATACTTTTTCTAATGCATTTGGTTTGTTTTCATTCTTTTTATTTAATAACTCGGAAATAAAATAATCAAATATATGAGATTCCATTCCAGTATTTCCATAACTTCCAATTTCTTCTTTATCGGATAAAATACATACTGCGGTTTTTGAAGGATTTTGTACTTCTAACATAGCACGTACTGATGTATAGGCACAAACTCGGTCATCTTGCCCATAGGCTGCTACCATACTTCTATCAAACCCTAAACTTCTTGCACGAAAGGCTGGTACAATTTCTAATTCGGAACTAACAAAATCGATTTCTTTCATACCATATTTTTCGTTTAATAGCATTAGGATATTCAATTTTATTTTTTCACTAATATCTTTGTCTTCTTCTGGAATACTACCAATTAATACATTTAAGTCTTCTCCATTAATTCCTTCTTTTAATTTTTTCTCCATTTGTTCTTGTGCTAAATGTGGTAATAAATCTGTAATGGTAAAGATTGGGTCACATTCTTCTTCTCCAATACAAATTTCTGTTTTTTCTCCATTGGATTTTACAATTACTCCATGAATGGCAAGTGGAATTGTTGTCCATTGATATTTTTTGATTCCCCCATAGTAATGGGTTTTTAAATAGGCAAATCCATTGTCCTCATATAATGGGTTTGGTTTTAGGTCTAGTCTTGGTGAATCGATATGGGCACCAAGTATTTGTAATCCATTTTCTAGTGGTTCGCTTCCTATAACAGCAATATACATGCTTTTATCATGGTTTATATAATACACCTTATCTCCAGCTACTAAATTTTCTTTTTCGCATACATTACAAAAACCATTTTCTTTTAGCATTTTTTCTACAAAATGCACTGCTTCTCTTTCGGTTTTTACTTTGTTTAAAAAGTAAATATATTCCTCTGAAAATTGAAAGATACTTTCTTTTCTTTCCTCTGAGATATTTTTCCAACCAGTTTCCTTTTTGTTAAATAATTCTGATTTTTCCATTCTTCTTTCCTCCTATGTCTGTAAATGAATATTTACTGTTCGATATTTCCATTTACTATCATTTTTATTCTATCTTCTAAAATTTAATAACCCTTTACAAAACTATACTTTAAATGAATTTCCATTAAAATTCTATACATTAAAACGAAATAACACAATGTCGCCATCTTGCATAATGTATTCTTTTCCTTCGGAACGTAACAATCCCTTTTCTTTTACCGCATTCATCGAACCTTCCCTTATAAGGTCTTCGTAAGATACGATTTCTGCACGAATAAATCCTCTTTCGATATCGGTATGAATTTTTCCGGCGGCAACTGGTGCTTTGGTTCCTTTTTTAATTGTCCAAGCACGTACTTCTGGTTCTCCTGCGGTTAAGAAACTCATAAGTCCTAGTAAATCATAACTTGCTTTTATTACTTTATCTAAACCTGATTCTTCTAAACCAAGTGCTTCTAGCATTTCTTGTTTATCATCATCTTCTAGCCCAGCTAATTCTTCTTCAATTTTCACACATAATGGAATAACACTTGCCTTCTCACCTTTTGCATATTCTTTTACTTTTTGAACATTGGCGTCATTTTCTACATTTTCTAATTGTTCTTCTGAAACATTGGCAATATATAGTATTGGCTTTAATGTTAATAAATATGTATCTTTTAGTAATTCTTTTTCTTCTTCACTAAATTCCATTGTTCTTGCTGATTTTCCTGCTTCTAATGTTTGTTTTATATGTTCTAGTAAATCAATTTCAATTTGTACTTTTTTATCTGCTTTTACTTGTTTTTTGGCTCTGTCTAGTCGTTTTTCTATGGTTTCTATATCTGCAAAAATAAGTTCTAAATTGATGGTTTCAATATCTCGTAATGGGTTGATACTACCATCTACATGGACAACATTTGGATCATCAAAACAACGAACCACTTCCACAATACTATCTACTTCACGAATGTGTGATAAAAACTTATTACCAAGTCCTTCTCCTTTACTTGCACCTTTTACAAGCCCTGCAATATCTACAAATTCGATTATGGCATGGGTTGTTTTTTCTGGATGATATAATTCGGTTAAACGGTCTAACCTTTCATCTGGAACAGGTACTACTCCTATATTGGGTTCAATGGTACAAAATGGGTAATTTGCACACTCTGCTCCGGCTTTTGTAATGGCATTAAACATCGTACTTTTTCCCACATTGGGAAGCCCTACAATCCCTATTTTCACTTTTCTTCGCTCCTTTTTCTTATTCTAACGAAAGTATTATATCATTGTTTATTTTATTTTCCAATAGTTTGAAATAAATTTACAAAAAAATGGGAGAACAATGCTATGGTTCTCCCTTAAATATTAGGATTTTAGGACATTGACTGTCCCCTCCCAAAAACTCCGCAAGTTCGGATTATCGAAACTTACAATAAGAAAAAGAGCATCATTTTCCTCTCTTTCTCCCACAAAATGCCCCTTACAACTGTCAAGTGCTTTTTTGGCTTGCGCACTTAAAGTCCGCTTATTTTTTCCACATACTTTTAATTCTGTAGCAAAAAAATTTTTAGGCTGGGGAGACAACTGCAATAGACTGCTTTCCCACTCCTCTCTTAAGCCTTCGTTTAAAAATACATCTGTAACAATTATTTTGCCATTAGCAGCCTGTTGTTGATGTAATTTTATATTTTTTGCCTTTGCACTCTTCTCTATTTGTGGAATATTGATATGTGCATTTTTCTCATGCACATACACTATAGCCCTATACTGAATTATGCTTTCTTTGTTCACTGCCCTTTTCCTCCTATTTGCCATTACTTTGATAGTGTTTCCCTTTCTATTATATCATATTTATATAAAATTGTAAAAAATTTATTCAGTTAAGTATGAGTTTTTTTCGTTGGGGAACTCCCTAGATTTCAACATTTTTAAGCTCTAA
>CAOJHH010000067.1 GCA_948436025.1 uncultured Clostridium sp.
ATCAATGATTTTGACTTCTTTTAAACCAGTCAATTCACGGATTTAGGATAATATAAATAGATACTTATTGTTTTATTTCAATCTTACAGTATGTAAGAAGAAAGGATACTTATATGTTATATGCTGTTTATTCAAAACCGGTTCCGCTAACACAACCAAATGTCATTGCATATGAATGTGAGGTTGTAGAGTCTTCTGGATATTACAAGGAAGAGACACCTTGGCAGTGTGCAGATGTTTCTGTACAAATAAATGACCAAGGCGGATGTGATTTATCCTTAAAAATCAAAAAATGTAATGATGTTGTGGCTATGCAGGAACAAGTTATTGCACATTGCAAGATGCGTGCAGCATTTGTTTTTGGAAGTATCAAAGAGGGTCAGGATTCCTAAAAGGAATCCTGATCTTTTGTGTCCTTTTTGTAAATTCCGAAGAAAAGGGGTTCTAGCATGGTCAAGTTGTGAATATATATATTTTAGATTAAAAAAGCTAAGAGTATGAATGGGGGAAGAGTTATGACGTTAGAGGAGAGAAAAGGAATGACAAATAATATTGTACAGAACCTTGTATTAGAGAATAGGGGAAAGTTAAGTGTTTCTGGAGTGTTAGATGTTTTAAGTTTTGATGACCAAATTGTTATTATTGAAACAGAACTTGGATTACTAACCATAAAAGGGGAAGATTTACGAATTAATAAACTTAGTATTGATACCTCAGAAGTTGTTGTAGAAGGTGATATTTACAATATGGGATATAGCGAAAAAGATACCGAAAAAAAATCAAGTAATTTGTTAGGGAAAATTTTTAAATAGAAAATAGGGTGAACGAAACTTGAATAATCAAGCATATACATTTTTATTATTTATGATAAATGGTCTCATCATTGGACTATTATTTGATTGTTTTCGAGTATTACGAAAATCTTTCAAAACCTCCGATTTTGTTACCTATATAGAAGATATTTTCTTTTGGATAATAGCAGGAATGATAACATTATATTTTATTTTTATATACAATAACCGGCGAAATACGTTTTTACATTTTTCTAGGAATTCTGTTAGGGATTTTATTTTACATGTTAACCATTAGCAAATTCTTTATGAATGTCAGTGTCAAAATTGTTACATTATTAAAAGCAATCATTGAAAAAACAATCCATATCATTACCTATCCATTAAAAATAGTATTTGGTATTTTACGAAAAATCTTATTTCGACCAATTTCTTTTATATGCATTAATCTACGAAGTTTTTTGAAAAAAAGTATCAAAAACTTAAAAAAATTACAAAAAACAACAAAAACAGAACAAACCAAAAGGGAATTTTAACTTTTATGTAGAAAAATATATAAAGAAGGTATTTCCGTAAGGATTTTGTACTGTTTTCGAGAAAATTGGAGTGTTATATACATATGAAAATAAAAAAGATAACAAAAAAGTTATTGGTACTTGGCATTTTGCTGTATGTTTCCATTACTTTCATTAATCAACAAAAATCATTAAATAAGCATAACCGTGAGCAAATAGCATTAAAAGAGAAAATTGAAAAGCAAGAAGAATATCACAAAAGTTTACTTGCCATAAAAGAAAACATTAGCTCACCAGAATATATTGAGCAATTAGCTCGTGAAAAATTAGATATGTACTTACCAAATGAAAGAGTTTATATTGACGTTAACAAATGATTTGTAAGTGATGATACCATTTACAAATCATTGTAGGTATTAGAATAAAAAATCCATAGAGTCCGTTACTTTATGGATTGTACTTTATTTATTGTTCTATGAATCAATTTATTCCTAAACAACTTCCAAAAACTAAAATGGAAAATAAAATATAAAATTTACTAGTGTTAAACGTAATTGTATGATACAATATAGTTGTTAAAAAATACTAAAGGAGAGAAAATATATATGGAATATGAAAATATGTCACTAACTGAATTAAAAGAGATTGCAAAAGAAAAAGAAATTAAAAACATTTCAAAACTAAAAAAAGAAGAGTTAATTGAAGTTTTAAAACAAACACAAGAAACGACAATATCATCGAACAAAAACGAAGTTAATTTACCTAAAATAGAAAAAACAGAAACAATCAAAAATGATGGTTCTTCTTATAAAATCACCAACGAAGAAGACCAAATTGCAGAAGGAATTTTAGAAGTATTACCTGATGGATATGGATTTTTAAGAGGAGATAACTACTTATCCACTCCAAATGACATCTATATTTCACCAATTCAAATTAGAAGATTTCGCCTAGATACAGGAGACCGTATTAAAGGAATTTCTCGCCAACCAAAAGAAGGAGAAAAATTCCCAGCCCTTATCTTTGTAGGAGAAGTAAATGGAGAAGCACCAGAAATGGCATATAGACGTACCAGATTTGATGACTTAATTCCAATCTATCCACAAGAAAGAATACGATTAGAAACAACACCAAATGAATATGCTATGCGTCTAATTGATTTAATTTCACCAATTGGAAAAGGGCAAAGGGGAATGATCGTTGCTCCACCAAAAGTAGGAAAAACCACTCTTTTAAAGAAAATCGCCAATAGTATTAGTAAAAACAATCCAGAAGTAGAATTAATTGTATTGTTAATTGATGAAAGACCAGAAGAAGTAACCGATATGAAACGTTCCATTCAAGGAGAAGTTATTTATTCTACCTTTGATGAATTACCAGAACACCATGTAAAAGTTGCAGAAATGGTATTAGAACGTGCAAAAAGACTAACTGAGCAAAAGAAAGATGTTGTTATCTTATTAGATAGTATTACAAGATTAGCAAGAGCATACAACCTAGTTATTCCATCTTCAGGAAGAACCTTATCAGGAGGATTTGACCCAAGTGCACTACACAAACCAAAAAAATTCTTTGGTGCAGCAAGAAACATAGAACATGGAGGAAGCTTAACCATTCTGGCATCTGCCTTAATCGAAACAGGAAGCAGAATGGACGAAGTTATTTTTGAAGAGTTCAAAGGAACTGGTAACATGGAAGTACACCTAGACCGTTCACTATCTGAAAAACGAATCTTCCCAGCAATCGACATCAATAAATCTGGAACCAGACGTGAAGACTTACTATTAAACCAAAAAGAACAAGAAACCGTATTTGCATTAAGAAAAGCCATGTCATCCATGTCAGTATCTGAAGTAACCGAACAACTAATTGCACAGTTAACATCCACCAAAACCAATGCAGATTTCCTAACAAGAATGGAATTTTTCTTAAAACAATTTAAATAGAGATAAGATATATTTTTATAAATGATGAGCAGAGAAAAGGATAGATAGTAATTTTCTGCTTATGATTTATAAAAGTATGTTTTCGCAAAATGTAAATTTTGTGCAAAGAAGAATAGGAACAAAAATAGAACCATACGAATATAGTCCTACTCTTGAAATTCTGCTATTACTTTAATATAGCCTGTTTCAGCTTATTATTACAACAATAAACTTACTACTTTTTAATTAAATCGCCTTAAAATCGATTCTGGAGCTTCATTTATTTTTAGTTATACCAGGTATTATTATCATATATTTATATTATTACTTATATAATTTTTCATAAGTATTTTTAATAATTTTTTCTAAAATTTGCAAAATCCTTATATTTCAACAATTACACCATTTTTACAGACAACAAACTATATGTCTAATTTTAAAAAACGGCTTAAAATCGATTCTCGTGCTTCGTTTTTTTCACTTTTTTAGCTATTTTAATACAACTACTTATAGTCAGCAATTTATAGCATTTTAGTAAATTTCTATTATATATAAATACTAATCATATTTAGATATAAAAATGTCTTAAAAACAATTTTAGAGCTTTATAAATATAAAATATTTTACTAATATATTATTACAAGATCTAATAGTAAATTTTAAAATATTAATACAAATTATCAATTTCATATATAAAAACAAAATATAACAAGTGTTCGTTTTTTGAAAAATTTATATTATAAATTGACTTTGCACAAAATGAAATAATTATATTTATGCTATTTTTTATTGTAAGATATTTTAGATTTATTAAAATAGTATTGTCTATTTGCCGTATTCCCTACTGTATTTACTTTTTAATATAAATATGGTATTATTCTAGGTTTCTTGTTTTTTACTTCATTTGCCTCTCCTTTTACAAAAATAAGAGAAGGCTATCACTTAAGATACCTTCTCTTGATTTTAACTTTCTCATTTTAAAGGCTGTGAAACACCCGATTTATAACTTTCTCATTTTTAAATGGTAGTGAAACACCACGATTTTCTTATATTTATTATACTATTTTCTTGTTGTAGCTGTCAAGTAATATGAATACAATGTATGAGTTTTTTTCGTTGGGGAACTCCCTAGATTTCAACATTTTTAAGCTC
>CAOJHH010000068.1 GCA_948436025.1 uncultured Clostridium sp.
ATTTTTAGGGCTAATGTTTAAAAATTTTTGGGACATTTTCCAAAATCATTGACAGTTTCCTAGTCTAAGGTTGTGGCAGTTCTTCCTATTCCTACTACATTTTCTTGCAATGAACGCCATGTATTGCAACCAATAATGCCGTCTACTGCTAAGCCTCTACTTGCTTGGTATCTTCTTACTGCATTGTAAGTGTTATTTCCGAATATGCCATCTAAGCCTCCTGTGGTATAACCTAATGTGTTTAAATCGTCTTGGGCAATTAGTACATAGACACTTAAACTTCCTCTACGAAGCATTGGGTAGCCTCCACTTGAACACGCTGGTGGGCTTTGTCTTCTATCAAAATGGACCCATGTTGGGGAAATGCTTACTGGTTCTACGTAACTCCATAAACCAGAGTTTTTTGCACTGTTTCTTAAAGTTGCTCTTTGGGCATTTGTCCATAATTGACCTACATCAAAAGCCGTTCCCGCATAATGTTGCGATTGCCCCGAATGACCTCCCTCCCAAGGTCTTCGAAAAGCATATCCTACTGGAATTGGTGCTCCATACAATCTTCTTTGCGAATTCCATGAGGTCATGGTTCGCTTTGTCGTCCATAAAGTATTGCTTCTACTAGCACCACGGAATTCTCTTACTGTAAGGGTTCGTCCTGTATTATATGGCATTGCTTCCGATAAATCTCGATAATATATTTCCATACGATCTGTATCGTTATTATATACAATAATTTTTGCCATGAAATCACCTCTATATCCTATTGTATGAAAGTACAATAAGAGGTGTGCTTTAAATGACTATTTTTCGACAAAATGTAGTTTCTCTATAGTTTCTTCTCCTATAATTTCATTTGCTAATTGCACTAGTTCTTGATATCGTTGTATTTGTTCTTTAAAATGGGCATCCACACCATAAAGGACTGTTACTTTATATTGTGCTACAATCTCCCAAAAATCTCTATATGGATATTCTACATTTATTAGCTTTTTTCGTTGTTCTTCTATTGGTTGATGGTTTAGTTGTTTGTTTTCAAAATACGTTTTATTAAAAATTCTGCACAAGTTAATTTCCAGTGGTATATTATATTTTTCAGCTGTTTTACCTATCATATTTGCTACTATTTTCTCTGGTTCACCAAAGTTTCTTCTACTTAACATATAAATATCTGGATGTGCTATTACATCTGGAATCCCCAAACTCGAAGCTGTTTCAATATATTCTGCATAACGAATTATTTCCTCATCTGAAAAAGTAATTCTTGAGTTTAAAATTTTTAATTCCTTGTTATCATCATAAATAAAATGTTGCCCTAAAATTAGCTTATCGGTTTCCTCTTTTAATTCTTTAATATTTTCCTCTTCTCCCGGTAAATATTCTACTTCATACCCAGATTCAATTTGTATTTTTCCTTTATACTTTTCTTTTAATTGTCTTATACTTTCTAAATACTCTTTCCTTTGGCTATATTGCATACGTATATTATTTCTAACATCAATTTTATTCTTTTGTGGGCAGTGATCTGTAAAAGCAATCTTATGAAATCCCATTTTAATAAATTCTTCTACATATTCCTCATCTTTCAAATTTAAGTCTGCATGTCCGCATCGATACGTATGAGTGTGATAATTAAATGTTTGCATACTTACTCCTCCTATCTCTTATTTTTTGGTTAATTCATAACTTTGTGCCATTAATTCTTTTACAATATTTTCATCTGTATTTTCTTCAATAATAATGGTATTCCAATGTTCTTTATTCATGTGGTATGCTGGAATAATATACTCATATGCACTTCTTAGCATATCCGAATAATCTGGGTTTGTTTTTACATTCACATACAATTTACCTTGTACTTTCATAATCAAGGCAAACCATTTATTCGTATTCTTGTGTTTCATTGTTACAGAAAAATTATCTTCTGGAAAAGGATAATCTTCATAAGTATTTGGTAATGATAAAGCATATTCTATAATCTCTTCTTTTTTCATATTTTCTCCTTTTTTAAGTCTCTTTTCTAAACAACTTTTCTATTTATTGTTATTTCACTTACCTCAATCATTTTAGGTAGTTTTAAGATGTACATCATCAAGTCTGCGATGTCTGCTGGATTCATCCATTGTTCTGGATGTTCTATTTCTTTTCCTGTCCATTTTGTATGCATTCTAGTATTCATTCCACCAACATTAAATTGTATTACACGACAATTGTATTTTTTTAATTCTAATTGTAAATTATAGCTTGTTCCACGAATTGCCCATTTTGATGTTGTATAAGCAATTTGATCTGTGTAACCTGCTTTTGTTCCAATTGTTGAACCTACATTTAAAATATCTGCTTCGCTTTCTTTTATTAATGTTATTAGCCTAGTACCTAAATAAATTGGTGCAAGTACATTTACTTTCATTAAATCCTCTAATACATCATAAGTAACCTCTTCTAGTTTTTGTACTCCTGGTAACCCTGCACAATTTATTAGAGCATCTATTTTCTTGTATTTGTCCTTTATGATATTACAAGCATCTTCTATTGATTTTTCATCTGTTAAATCCGTTTTTATAAAATCGCATTCATAACTTGGTTGTGTTCTACATAATGCTACTATATTAATATCCTTTTCTTTTAAACACTTTAATGCAAATTCTTTTCCTAATCCATCACTTGCTCCTGTTAAAATAATATTTTTCATTATCTTTTTCCACCTTTTTATAATAAAATTTCAAATTTATTTCATGTGCACCATAATATTTTAATATTTTTTGCATTCTTTTGTTTTCATCGCTTGTAGCACATGATGCTATTTTTATATCTTGATTTTCTTGTCTTAATTTTTCTATTAGTTTAAAGAATACTCCATGTTTTCTATATTCTTGTTCAACAAACATTTGCGAAATCCATAATACTTCTCCATCGTTTGCCCAGTAAAAATATGAATATAAAATCATGCCTACTAGTCTCTTGGCATGTATCAAAAACTCTTTATGGCTTCTATTCGCATAATTACAAAACTATTTATATGCTTACATATTTTTGATTCTTATGATTTGGTTTTTCTGGTATAGTCATCTGTAACAATTCTTTTTCTAATAAAGGTTTTAAGTATAGCATTGTAAAGTTTCTTGCATGTTTATATTCCATATATTCCATTATTTCTTTTTTGCTATGTGGTTCTTTACAAAATTCTAATATCTTTATTTCTTGTTCATTTAACTTAGTCGGTTCTTGGTCGGTTCTTGGTCGGTCTTTTATCTCATTTTCAAATCCATCATGCACAAATATTGTCGTAATAAAATAATCTCTTGTTTCATTTGTTTCAAACTTTGGCTCTTTTGAACCATTATTCTTTAATGCTCTTTTTATTTTTGGAACACCTGTATTTCTACCTTCTGTTAGTTTTAATTCTTTTAAAAATTCTCCAATTCTACGATTTCTATATTTTCTTGCTATCATATTTTTATCTTCAATTGATTTTTCGCTTATTGAGCGATCTGGTCCTGGGTAGCTTACAATATGGATTCTATCTTCCATTATTCTTACTTCTACTGGCTCTCTTACATCATATCCTCTGTGATAAACTGCATTTACTAAAGCCTCTTCTATTGCTTGATATGGATAATTAAAAAATCTTACCGCTTCTGCCTGTCCATCTATCTTTAATATTTTTTCTATAATAACAGTATTTTTAATATATGTTAAAGCACTTTTTATCATACTATCTATTGGTCCTTTAAATATTTGCTCTGTCATATCGTCACCTTCTGGACCATTTCTTAAATCTACTACTTCTATTTGCGAATATGGAAAGAATTTTTGTGGTTCATCATTGAAGAACATTAAACCAACATTCAAAGGTTTCATATATTCTGGTGTTCCATCTACAATTTTCATACTTTTACATAAATCCATAAAATCCATTGTTTCAGATTCTTTTAGTAAATCACTTTTGATTTCATATAGATAATTTTGAATTAGAGGCAATTTTAAATCTCTAATTTCTGCTTCGTGATTCATTCTATCATCAAAAGGTATTGTTTTTGCCATATCATATAGTTCTTTTTGTTCTGTTTCTGTTGCTTTTACTGTGCTTGACATTTTTCTAATATAATATGAATATCCTTTTGAAAAGTCTTTATCTAATGTTGTTGGACATTTATATGGTCTTGTTTGTCCTCCAAAGCACCATACCACTAATATATTTTTCTCTTTATATTGTGCAACATCTACTATTGGTGTATATGATGGTTGAATTAACTTACATTTTGCTAATAATTCCTTTTGAATTTTATCTATTTCAG
>CAOJHH010000069.1 GCA_948436025.1 uncultured Clostridium sp.
ACATATCAAAATCCACCAAATTCGTGTAAATTAGCCCTTGTGTATCTTTTCCTATTTCTTCTATTGTTTTTTCGATTCCCTCTTCATTACCATTTGTAAGAATTGTTTTTGTTATGCCCCTTTCGGAAAATAAGTCTTGTATTTTTCCAATGGCAATTACATCTTTTCTATTTTCCTTTATGACATCTAGCATTGTTCTTCCAAAACGTTCGGATTCGAAATCTTTCCTGTGATAGGTTCTAGTAAAATTTTCTTTTTTCTCTCCTACAAATGGTCTTGCAATTACCGTTCCCACATTATATTCTGGCTTATCTAATATTTCTCTTGCTATTTTACAAATTTCATATAATTTTGGAACTGAAATTACCTCTTCATGTGCAGCAATTTGGAATACGCTATCTGCTGAGGTATAAATAATCGGATAACCTGTTTTTACATGTTCTTCCCCAAAACGTTTTAGAATTTCTGTTCCAGACCCTACTTCATTACAAAGAATTCCGCCTACTCCTGTTTTTTGTATAAATTCTTTTATTAGCTCTTCTGGGAAAGCGTTGGGATATGTTTTAAATCCATTTCGTAAAATAAATCCAGACATCTCCCAATGTCCTACTGGGCTATTTTTTCCGAACTGCTTGTTCTTTTGCTTTTCCAAAGGCTCCTATTGGATTTTTTTCTTTTTCTTCTTTTACATCCATCTGTTCAATATTGTATAGTCCCAATTTTTTCATATTGGGCAAATTCAATTTTGTATTATTATAAATTCCCCTTAATGTATTTGCGCCTTGGTCTCCATATTCTTTTGCATCTGGTAATTCTCCAACACCAAAACCATCTAATACAATCACAATTGCTCTATTTATCATCTCAAAATTCCTTCTTTAAATTATATTTAGGTTTTTAAAGGTTACCTATGAACCTTTCGATAGCAATTTATTTATGCCATAATTGTTACTACTAAAACTTATTTTATTTCATACTCATATACCGTCACTTTGGTTGTCGCCACTTTCGTTTCTTCCTCGATTCTTAATATTCGAAATTCTTCTTTTTGTTTTAACATAAGTTCATAATCTTTTAAATTTACAAGACATTTTGAAGTAATATTCATTCCAAATGGCAATGTTTTATTATCATTATCATAATACATGCTATTGGTAAAATAAATCACTGGCATTTGTCTTTTTACGTTAATTCGGTACAGGTTAATCTGCTTTGTTTCTCCTTCTTGTCTTATTGCTTCTTCTGGTTTTATATAAAAAATTTGCATATTCTCTCGGTTTAGTTCTTCTTGTACACAATAAAGTGGAATACTTACTGGTGAAGAAGCTTCTTTCATCATTTCTTGTATTTGTTTTAAAATCGTTAATATCTTTTCTTTGTATTCTTCTAATGTTACATTTTTTGTAATATCTAAAATCTTGAATTTATCCTTTTGGGCTTCTCGATGCTTTTTTCCAGCTAACATTCGCACTTTTGTACGGTCTTCCGATACATTCCCAAATAAATCAAAATTTTCTTGGTTAAATAAAATTCTTTCCTTTTTGGCTTCTTCTTTTAATTTTTGTAAACTTTCCTCAAAGTCTTTCTCTTGATTCTCTCCTTTTAATAAGGATAATAAGTCTGTTTCAGCAATAAAAATTGCATCTGTTTGTTCCTTCGTCAATTGTTTTCGTTGCATTTTATCAATTAACACTGTCATCTCCTCAAAGTCTTCTTCATAATCAAATGTTTTTTCAAGTTTACTAATATCCTTATTTTCCTCTTCTGGCGCCTGCAAGAGTGCTTGTTCATCTTTATTGGCAAATCTCCAAAATGCAAAAATACTTTTTTCATGTTTATCAATTTCTGATAAATATAAACTTGCATTTTCTATTTTTTTGACAAGGGATTCTATTTTTTGATTTTGTGCTTTTATATCTAACTCTAAGTTTTTAACCTTTTGTAATTTTTCGTCTAGTATCTTATAAATTTGCAAAATATCTTCAATCGTATAATATTCCTTTTGGTCAAACTTTATTGTTTCTATTTGCTCTTTCTTTTTTTCTTCTTGTTTTTCTTCTGTTTCGTCCTTTATTTTGTTTTGCCATTTCTTTGCTTTTTTCGCCTTCCAAAAATATCTTACTTTTCCAAAAAATGTTTTCCTACATTCCAAATACGTTGCAATCATACGCTCTTTTTCGAAATATTCTTGCTCTTTTTGATAAGCTTCCTTTTTACTATCTACAAAGCTTGTTTCTAATGTTGCTTGCTTTTTTTGTAATTCTTCTATTTCCTTTTTAGCATGTTCATATTCTTTTGTTAGTAACTCCATTAGTTTATCATAAGTAATTTTTCTTCCCTGATATTCAAATTCCAATATTCCTTTTGCATTTATTTTCGTTTTAAAAGTATAATGATGTGGTAATTCTGTCTCTAAAATAAACAATGCTTTTATGAATTTATAAAATTTTTCAGCGTCTTCTTTTGTTTTAAAAATTACTTTGTATTCGTTTTCTATTTTCTCATATACTGTCATTTTCCCTATCATGTGCAAACTCATATTTCCGTCTTTATCATATACTTCATAAGTAGATATCCAATTTTTAGTAAGTTGCCACATGTATTTTTCTAAATCTTCCATTTGTGTTTTTTTCAAATATTCTCTCGAATATTCTTCATAAGAAATGGGAACAAATATATATTCTTCCTTTTTTGTTTTCTTTATTTCAAGTTGCTTTTTTAATAAATAGAAAAATGCACTATAATCCAAATCTTCTGTTGGAACTAGCATAAAATAGGTGTCTGCTATATCAGAGTAGTAAATCTGCCATAAATAATTTCTTTGATATTTAACTAAAAATGGCTCTTTGGTTTGTAATTTCTTTTGTTCTTTTTCAATTTCTTCTATTTTGGTAATTTCCATTTGGCTTAACATTTTCAAAAACGTGGTATATCTTAAAATATTACCTTCTGTTTTAGAATCCAAATAATCGGAAATGCTACTTGCTTTTGAATATTTTTCTTGAATGGTATTTAAACGGTTACAAGGTGTTAATAGAATCTGTATTTTTGAAATTGGTATATATCGATATACTTTATAATTATTGTCTTCCATTGTTTTTCGTGGCTGATATTCAAATGCTACCACCTTGCTTAAGAAATTTGGTATTTTTGTTAAGTTTAGACCAATATATTCTAAATTTTGTGTAATTGTATTTTCATTTGTATTTTTAGGCATATTTTCCTCCCTATTTTTTCTTTCACAAAGTATATCACAAAAAAATGATTCCTTCAATTCGAATGAATCATTTTTTTGCGGGTTCTTATTTTATTGATTCGCTTGTAATAATTCTCCTAGATTTTCTTCACACTTTCCAATTCTCTCATGATGTAATGCCAAAACGGCATCTTGTTCTTTATTCTTTTCGAAATTTACTGTTTCTTGCAACATAACGTGTCGTATTTGTCCTATTTGATTATTATTAATTCTCGTTACAGTTCTTTTTACAATGTCGATACTATCTATAATATCTTTTGTCATTTTTTGAATTAATTCTGTATTATATGCTACTTTTTCTTTTATTCCTTCAATTTCTGTTTTTATTGTTTCTTGTTCTTGCTTTATTATTTTCTGCTCTTCTTTGATTTCTTTTTGTTCTTGTCTTATTATTTTCTG
>CAOJHH010000070.1 GCA_948436025.1 uncultured Clostridium sp.
GCTGGGTTCAGAACGTCGTGAGACAGTTCGGTCCTTATCTGTCGCAGGCGTAGGAAATTTGAAGGGAGCTGTCCTTAGTACGAGAGGACCAGGATGGACATACCGATGGTGAATCAGTTGTCACACCAGTGGCACGGCTGAGTAGCTAAGTATGGAAGGGATAAACGCTGAAAGCATCTAAGTGTGAAGCCCACCCTAAGATAAGATTTCCCATACCGAAAGGTAGTAAGATTCCATGAAGACTACGTGGAGATAGGTTGGAGGTGTAAGTGCAGTAATGTATTAAGCTGACCAATACTAATAAATCGAGGGCTTAACCACGAATAAATATGGTGGAAGAAAAGAAAGAAGTTACCGAAGTTAAGAAAGAATATCGAATCTGGAGAAAGTAACATATATCTATGTATTTTTGAGTGCGTTTGCACTGAAAGTTTCTGGTGATGATGACATAGAGGAAACACCTGTACCCATACCGAACACAGAAGTTAAGCTCTATTGTGCCGAAGATACTTGTGGGTTACCCTACTGGAAAAATAGGTCGTCGCCAGGTTTTTTTATTATTTTTAAGAAGCGATAGTTTAGAAATGAAGAACATTTTTAAACTATCGTTTCTTTGTATTTACAGGGGCTAAAAAGAATGATATACTTAAAAAAGTAATATATATGACAAGGAGATTAGAAATGAGTAAAGTGATGTGGAAACCGGGGAACTTTTTATATCCCATACCAGCCGTTTTAGTATCCTGTGGAACAATGGAAAAATCGAATCTTATAACCGTTGCATGGACAGGAATTTTAAATACTAATCCAGCAATGGTCTATATTAGCGTACGACCAACAAGGCATTCCTATGAAATCATCAAAAAGCAAGGAGAATTTGTGATTAATTTGACAACTGAAAAATTAGCCTATGCAACCGATTGGTGTGGTGTAAAATCCGGAAAAGACCATGATAAATTTCAAAAAATGCATTTAACCAAAGAAAAAGCAAATTTTGTAAAATGCCCACTTATCAAAGAAAGCCCTGTATCAGTTGAATGCAAAGTAAAAGAAATAAGGGAATTTGATAGTCATCATATGTTTATTGCAGAAGTGATATCAATTGACGCAGATGAGCAATACATTGATGAAAAAGGAGCTTTTGATATTAGTAAGTGTAATTTAATTTCCTATAGTAATGGTGGATATTATACCATGGGAAAGAAAATAGGGAAATTTGGATTTTCCGTAGAAAAGAAAAAAAGAAAATTAAAAAAGTAAAGTAGTAATTTTTTACAAAAAAAGTGAAGAAAAACGAAGGTTTTGCTTGACTTTTTTTTTGTATGTGATATAATATTTTAGCATATTGCTTAAAAAAGCTATGCTCACATCGTTTTAAAAGGAAGCTAAAAGATTACGGAGGTGTATTTAAATGGCTGCAAAAGGACCAAGAGAACATATCACATTAGAATGTACAGAATGTAAAAGAAGAAATTACGTAACTTCAAAGAATAAAAGAAACAATACCGACAGATTAGAAATTGTAAAGTATTGCAAATTCTGTAAAAAACGTACAACACATAAAGAAACTAAATAAGTTTAAGCGATTTTGGAGGAATAAAATGGCGAAAGTAGAAAAAGAGAAAAAAGATAAAAGTCACTTTTTTAAAGATTTCAAAGCAGAGCTAAAAAAAGTTATTTGGCCAACACCAAAACAAGTAGTAAATAATACCACTGCAGTTGTTGTAATTGTGTTAATTACTGCACTGATTGTTTTTGTGTTAGATTTGACTTTTGAAACATTAAATACACATGGTGTGAATCGATTAAAAAGTATTGTTCGAGTAGAAGAAAATGTGATTGATAATAACACAGTAGATAACACAACTAATACAATCGATGAAAAGGGAGAACAAGAAACCGATGCTAACACCGTTCCAGAAGAGTAAAAAAGTTAAAAAGGAGGCTTAAACAAGATGTCTCAACAAGAAACGTTACAAGCCAAATGGTATGTGGTACATACTTATTCTGGTTATGAAAATAAAGTAAAAGCAGACTTGGAAAAAAAGATAAAGAACCGTGAGTTAGAGGACTATTTTTTTGAAATCATTGTTCCAATGGAGGAGCAAATTGAAATTAAAGATGGAAAAAGAAAAACAAACTTACGAAAAGTATTTCCAGGGTATGTTTTAATCAAAATGATCGTAACAGATGAATCATGGTATATCGTTAGAAATACAAGAGGAGTTACTGGATTTGTTGGTTCTGGGGCAGACCCTATTCCATTAACCGACGAAGAAATTCGTAATATGGGATTTGATGCAGCACCAGTTAATATTGATTATGACGTAAATGATTCTGTAAAAGTAATTAATGGACCACTAATTGATTTTATTGGTATTGTTCAAGAAATTAATAAAGAAAAAAACAAAGTCAAAGTATTAATTTCAATGTTTGGAAGAGAAACACCAGTAGAATTAGAATTTGCACAAGTACAAAAAGTAAATTAAGTTTTAAAACTTAACATAGAAACTTATCCATGATTTTGCAATCATCTTTGAGGATTACAAATCATGATAGGGGTTACTATAAAATTTGAAGGTAGGTGAA
This sequence comes from uncultured Clostridium sp., assembly GCA_948436025.1. Classification (GTDB taxonomy): domain Bacteria; phylum Bacillota; class Clostridia; order TANB77; family CAG-508; genus RGIG8482. Next base: position 2,590 of record CAOJHH010000070.1, read on the forward strand.
AAAAATGGCAGAGAAAGAAATTTCAAATGTAATTAAATTACAAATTGAAGCAGGAAAAGCAACTCCAGCTCCACCAGTAGGACCAGCATTAGGTTCAAGTGGTGTAAATATTATGCAATTCGTAAAAGAATTTAATGACAGAACAGCAAATCAACCAGGAATGATTATACCAGTTGTTATTACCGTATATAAAGACAAATCATTCGAATTTATTACCAAAGTTCCACCAGTTGCTGTACTTATTAAAAAGGCATTAAAAATTGCAAAAGGTTCTGGAAAGCCAAATAAAGAAAAAGTTGCTAATATTACAAAGGAACAAGTAAAACAAATTGCTGAGACAAAAATGGAGGACTTAAACGCCGCTTCTTTAGAAGCAGCAATGAGCATGGTAGCAGGAACCGCACGTTCTATGGGCGTTGTTGTTACCGACTAGAAGATGAAATAAAATGTGGGAGAACGAAAAGTTCGTTATTACCAAAGGAGGATTAAAGTGAAACAAGGAAAAAGATATGAAGAAGCATTAAAATTGGTAGACGCTTCAAAATTATATGAAGCAAAAGAAGCATTGGAATTAGTAGAAAAATTCCCAAAAGCAAAATTTGACGAAACCGTTGAATTACATGTTAAATTAGGAGTAGATTCAAAACATGCTGACCAACAAGTACGTGGAACTGTTGTACTTCCAAATGGTACAGGTAAGACCTTACGTGTATTAGTATTTGCAAAAGGAGATAAAGCAAAAGAAGCAGAAGCGGCAGGAGCAGACTTTGTTGGAGCAGAAGAATTAATACCAAAAATTGAAAAAGAAAACTGGTTTGAAT
>CAOJHH010000071.1 GCA_948436025.1 uncultured Clostridium sp.
CTGACTACTCCCACGGGCAAGCCCGTGGGGTTCTTACTACCAAGTTTAGCTTGTAATCGTACATCATTTTCAGACTTTGGAAGACAAGTGTAAGTCTATTTCAGTAAGAACTTTCATTACCAAGCAGTCCAACGACCACATTAGCGGTAACTTTCTGCTTTTCAGCAAGGAAGTATAGTCAATCTCCCTGAAATTTGTATTTTAAACTATTTTAATTCCACTATTGAATATTTTGATTTTATTAGTCTTCATCCATTCAAGGAAAGCTTTTTCTTTATCGTAACATTGATCAAATTCCAAAATGCATTTCATTTTATCGATATCTTTGGTTTTATCGTCGTAACAATATAATAGAAACGATGAATACCAATCCCTCTGAACTAAAGTTCCATTAGTTAAATGATACATTCGATCCGATAATTTCTTTTTGATATAATCATCTGCTGTATGGTCATATTGACTTGCTCTATAATTATTAGGCACTTCTATATAGGTGCCTCCAGATACCTTGAATTTCCTTTCTATGGTGGTTTGAAATCCCGAAGGGCATCTGTTTTTTATCGATTTACCAAAACGCTTTTTCTTATGAAACTTTCCTTTGCTGTTTTTCGTAGTCTCTTTGGCTCGTTTCCTAAGTTTGCTTGCATTTTTAGGTTCTGTCACAAAGACGTCTCCGAGGCTTCGTAAATGATTCGCATCTTCGTTGATCGCAAGTTGTCGGTTTACTGCATTCCTCCTACAAAGTTCAGAATGTTTCGCTTTTAATTTCTTATAATGATTGGAATAGTTCCAAGATTTACGACCCTTTTTAATCGTACCATCCTCATGGTAGTTTTGAGGATTCGTCACTCGCCTTGATCTATCCATGGCACGATAATAAAGCCGTTCTAATCGTTCCGATTTCTGTATGCTGTTCCCTCTCTCTGAAAGATTCTTTAATCCGACTTCGGTATCCGCTGTATAAGCAACGGTTTGAGTTCCTATATCAGCACCGATCCTTCCTTTCCTAAACTTGTGTCGTGGAGTACCGAACTTATCATATTTTAGTTTTGCTTTGCCTTCAATAGTTAAATGCAAATATATCCTATATTTACCACGGATTCGTTTTGGTACAAGAGTAGCATAGCAAGGTCGGTAGGTATCTATACAGTATGTTTCGTTTAAAAAAGCTTGAATTGCTTTATGATTCATAATTTCAGGTTCAGCAAGATAAGATAAAATTGCATTTATTTCATCCGTTTGAAACCTATCTTTCATCTGTATTCCAAAGGCAGATTTGCCAAGTTTCAACTGTAGCTTATTATCTTTCACAGACATTGGAATACCACGGTTTATTTGCTTTGCCCTAATACAAGGCAATTCTCCGTATTTAAAAAAATGAAGTATTTTACCATTATTATAAAGACATTTCTCTATGCCTTTCCATACATCTTCAGCTTTACTAAGTGCAAATACAGCATCTATGCCATATTTTTTACCTATTGGTATCATAGAAGTCCTGCAAAAATCCCAAGTAACCTGATATTCTTTTTGCATTTCCCCTAGCTGATTTGCAAGGACTTTTTGTTTCGCTTTCTCTTTGGTATTCCCATAAAGTTTCCGAAGTTTGCGATATTTCTTTGTTCGCATCAGCTGGTCATATCGCTTTCGCATAAGACCCACAAGCTCATTTCCTGCCTTTCGTATTTTATTCGAAAGGATTACGACTTTTTGCACATCACAAGAAGACATATCCGTTTCCACAATCAAAATATGTCTGTCAGAACGTTTATGAAATTGTTTTAGAAGTTTCTTATATTCCTCATCAACCATTCTTTTTCTGCTCCTCAATAGACTTCATCACGGTAGCTTCGCTTATCTGTCCTACCGTAGATACAAAATATCCTCTTGACCATAAAACTCCGCATCTTGCATAGAACTGTTTTAGTTTTGGATATGCTTTCAATAATTCTATCGCACTTATGCTTTTCAGAATCCTTACGATATCGCAAGGAGCAACTGTTTGTGGTACATCTACAAAGATATGGATATGGTCTGGCATTACTTCCAGTGCTTTGATTTTATATCCATAATCATCACATATTTTTTGTAATATCTGTTTCAGAGTTATGTCTACATTTCCCTGCAACACGGAAAATCTGAATTTAGGACACCAAATGATATGATACTGAATTAAATATTTACAATGTGAAGCACTATGATATTGTTCCTCACGCATTCTTTTCACCTAACTGATATTTTTCTTGAATGCCCCTACGCATCAAATCAAGGAAAGTAATCGTTTCCCCTTCCTCGACAGAATAGATACGAGCAAGATTTTCCAGCTGCGTTTTCCACTCCATAGGAATCGAGATATTGATTTGTACATTATTTGATTTTGGTCTCCCCATTGCTTAAATATCCTTTCTATTTATACATATATTATATATCCATTATATGTAAAAGTCAAGTAGAAAATGTGTGGCTTTCATCCCATAGGCAAGCCTATGGGTTTTTCGCCACGAAATTATAAC